>JBEIUO010000024.1:0-11348 GCA_040374335.1 Phycisphaeraceae bacterium | reverse complement strand
CGGGGGATTAGCCGTCGAGGGCCATGGGCAGGCGGTGTTCGATGGCGAGATCGCAGAGGGGGAGCCAGGCGGCGAGGGTCGCGGCAGCCCCGCGGATGAGCGCGGTTCGCGCGGGGTCGGCGGCGATGGTGTTGAGGGCTTCGCGATCGGGCGCGGCGAGGAGGCGGGTGCGGATCTGGTCGAGTTCGGCGCGGAGGATGGCGATGGCGCCGACGGGCTTGGTGTGGCCGGTGGGGGTTTCGACGGAGACGGGGTCGGCGCAGCGCAGGGGGACCCAGAGGTCGCAGGCGTGGAGGTGGGGGAAGCGTGAGCGGAGGAAGTGGTCGCGGAGGATGGTGAGTGCGGGGTCGGCGCTGAGGTCCTGTGGCGCTGCGTCCGGGAGGTGCAGGTGGGGAAACTCGCTGTACGCGGCGAGGAGGCGGAGGGACCAGTAGGAATCCCAGCCGACGCGGGAGGACTTGACGGTGGCGGTGGGGGCTTCGGTCCAGTCGACGACGGTGACGCCAGCGGATCGGAACTGGGGGGTGATGAGGCGCCGCCACCCGAGGATGGCGGGGAGGACTTCCGCGGCGGGGGTAACCGTGAGCGGTGCGCCGTCGGCGGCGACGGGCATCGTGCCGGGCGACGACTGCGCGGAGTCGGGGGTGAACTCGCGGGAGTAGAGGCGGCAGAGTGGTCCGACGTAGATGTCCAGGGACATGGTGGGCTATCCGAGGATGAAGACCTTGGTGAGGATGTCGCCGATGCCGATGAGGGCGGCGCCCGCGATGAGGCCGGCGCAGATGGGCTCGTGGGTGTCAATCCAGAGCTTGTAGCCCATGGAGGTGGTGCGCTTTTCGTAGACCTTGTGCATGACCCAGAAGAAGAGGCTGCCCATGAACATCCAGATGGAGGAGTCGGGGGGGAGCACGATGCCCAGGCCCAGGGCGAGGGGGGAGACCGGGAACTTGCTCTTGGAGAGGGTGCGCCAGATCTCGAAGATGATGCCGGCGGCGGCGGCGATGATCATCGCGGTGATGGCGGACTGGGGGAGCTTGGAGAGGCCGCCGGTGATGAGGTCGCTGATGCCCTTCCACTGGACGGCGCCGGTGAAGCTGAACTTGTCCGGGTTGGCGAGGAGGATGTCCTCGACGGAGGCGTTGGCGAGTTCGGGGTCGGCCTTGGTGAAGGGGTTGTCCTTGTGGCCGGCGAGGAAGAGGATGTAGAAGAGGGGGGTGCTGGCGAGGGCACCGGAGACGATGCCGATCATATGGCCGATGACCTGCTGGCGGGGCTTGGCGCCGAGCATGTAGCCGGGCTTGATGTCCATCAGGAGGTTTGCGGCGTTGCTGGCGACTTCGGTCGTCATGCAGGCGGTCATGAGGTTGACGCCGGGGTTGGCGACGCCCTCGGCCCCGGGGAACTTGCGGTCGAGGAAGCCGAAGGTGAACTGGGTGATCTTGGAGAGCGAGCCGGTGGGCGTGATGCTGGTGAGGGCGGTGGCGTTCGCGGCGATGAGTGTGAGGACGGCGATGAGGGGGATGGCGAGGGCGCCCCAGATCCAGCGGACCTCGAACCACTCGTGGGCCATGTAGACGCCGACGGCCCCGACGATCGGGACACCGACGAAGCTCACCCACAGCGGGACCTCGATGTCGGCGAGGCAGTCGTCCTCCTTCTGGCCCTTCTTCTTCAGCAGACCGGAGAAGGCGGAGAGCAGCATTTTGGGCTTGGCGAAGAGGGAGACCATGCTGGCGCAGACGAGCATGGCGACGCCGGGCCACAGGGCCCAGCTGTTGAGGAGCTGGGCGCGGTTGAAGTCGGAGACGACGGCGATCTTCGAGCCGCTCAGTTCGATCGTGCCGTTCTCGATGCGGAGGTTGGAGGGGAGCTTGGTGCCGGAGGCGTCGACCAAGCCCGTGGAGGTCGGGGTCAGGGTGCCCTTGAAGGCCTTGCCCCCGTCGAGGACGCCCTTCACGACGGTGATGGAGGTGAGGCCGGACTGCGCGGCATCCTTATAGGTGACGGTGCCGTCGACTTGGACGTAGGCGGGGGGGGTGAGGACATGGCCCTTGCTGTTGGTGGTGTCACCGGCGTTGACGATGAAGGGCATGGTGCAGGCCCACATCACGATCATGCCGGCGAACATGTTGCCCGCGTACCGGATGTTCATGAGGCCGCCGGCACCGAACATTTCGAGGTTGATGGTGGGGCTGAGGTCGAGCTTCTTGATGGAGATGTTGGCGATCGTGGGCATGTCGACGCCGAGCCACCCGATGATCTTCTCGAAGGGGTGCTCGCTAAGCCAGCGGACGTGGGAGAGGCCCAGGAGGCGGTCCTGGATGAAGGTGTGGTAGTACTCGCCGGTCATGAACTTGATGGAGCCGGCGAAGAGCGCGGCGAAGGCGAGGGCGCGGGCCTTGAAGAGGCCGAGTGCCGCGGCGGAGGTGTACAGGGTGTCGAGGAGAACGCCGCAAGCGCGGCCTTCCGGGAAGGGTTGCTGTTCGTTGTTGATGAAGCGGCGTTTCATCGGGAACGCGACAAGAACGCCCAGGATGCTGAGGACGACGTTGAAGAGGAGCATCTGCCACCAGGGGATGGTGGCGTTCTTGACCATCATGTAGGCGGCGAGGCCGGAGACGAGGGGGCCGGTCATGTACCCGGCGGCGGTGGCGATGCTCTGCATCGCGTTGTTCTCGAGGATGGTCATGTCCTTGGCGCCGAGCTGGGAGAGCACCTTGAACATGGCGAAGGCGAGGATGACGCTGGTGAGGCCGACGCCCAGGGTCCAGCCGGTCTTGGCGCCGATGTAGAGGTTGGTCGCCGAGAGGAGGCCTCCCAAGACGAACCCGGTGAGGGCGGAGCGGAGGGTGAGCTGGGGCATGTCGCCGCGGAAGACGTTCTCGAGCCACCAGCGGTCCTTCTGCTGGGGGGTCCAATCGCGGATCTGGTCGTCGTTGAGTTGTTGGATGGCCATGGGGGGTCCCTTGGTGCCGCGCGGCGTGGCGCGGGAGGGAGAAGGTAGCACAAGATGGGAGATGGTGCGATGGCGGAGGGGGGATGTGTTTGGGGGATGAAAGGGCGGGAAGGGGCGATCCGGGAGGACCGGTAACTCGTATGGAAGGGGGAGGGCGATTCCGTCCGTTCCGGTTGGGGAGGTCGTGCGGATTGGTCGATACGGCAGGCGGAGCGAGAGGGGGGAGGCCGCGCTGGCAATCGGCGGCGGCAGTCTTGAAAGGGGAACGCAGACATGAGCGACTCACGTGCCCATCAGCAGGGATCCGGGTTTACGGGCGAGGACCTGGTCGGAGCGATCGAGAGCCGGCTGGATCGTCGGCGGTTCCAGGATCAGCACTGGACGGGGACGTTCTGGGAGTACCTGGACATCGCGGCGAACAACCCGGCGGTGGTGCGGAACGCGTACCAGCGGCTGTACGACGCGGTGCTGAGCTACGGGAGCGAGCGGTACAAGCTGTTTAAGAAGGATGTGGTGCGGTACCACTTCTTCAGCGATCCCTTCGACAACGGCGGGGACGGCATCTACGGGTTGGACTTCGCGTTGATGCAGCTCGTGGACTTCCTGCGGAGCGCGGCGGAGGGGTACGGGACGGACAAGCGGATTCTGCTGCTTCATGGACCGGTGGGGAGCAGCAAGAGCACGATCGCGCGCCTGCTGAAGAAGGGGATCGAGCACTACAGCAAGACGCCGGACGGGGCGTTGTACACGTTCTCGTGGCTGCTGGACGAGGACTGCGAAGTCTCGGCGGCGGACGGCGACGGCAAAGAAGCGGTGAAGAGCCACGAGTTCAAGTGCCCGATGCACGAGGAGCCGCTGGTGCTGATCCCGCGCGAGGCGCGCGAGGAAGTGCTGGCGAAGCTGAACAGCGCGTGGCGTGCGAAGAACCACGGTGGCAAGCTGAAGGTGTTCGGCGAGCCGGATCCGTTCTGCAGGAAGGTGCTCGAGGACCTGATGCGGTTCTACGACGGGGACTGGCGGAAGGTCATGGGGCACGTGCGGGTGCGTCGGATCGTGCTGAGCGAGAAGGACCGCGTCGGCATCGGCACCTTCCAGCCCAAGGACGAGAAGAACCAGGACTCGACGGAGCTGACGGGGGACATTAACTACCGGAAGATCGCGATGTACGGGTCGGACTCCGATCCGCGCGCGTTCAACTTCGACGGGGAGCTCAACATCGCCAACCGCGGCATCTGCGAGTTCATCGAGGTGCTGAAGCTGGACGTAGCGTTCCTCTATGACTTGCTGGGCGCGAGCCAGGAACACTCGATCAAGCCGAAGAAGTTTGCGCAGACGCACATTGATGAAGTGATCCTCGGTCACACGAACGAGCCGGAGTACAAGCGGCTGCAGAGCAACGAGATGATGGAGGCGTTCCGCGACCGCACGATCAAGATCGACGTGCCGTACAACATCCGGCTCGACGATGAGATCAAGATCTACCAGAAAGACTTCGGGACGGAGCGGATCCGCAACATCCACGTCGCGCCGCACACGCTGGAAGTGGCGGCGATGTGGGCGGTGCTGACGCGGCTGGACGAGCCGAAGAAGGCGGGTCTGACGCTGCTGCAGAAGCTGAAGTTGTACAACGGGAAGAGCATCCCGGGGTTCACGGAGGATTCGGTGCGGGAGCTGAAGGAGGAAGCGCCGCGCGAGGGGATGCAGGGCATCAGCCCGCGGTACATCCAGGACAAGATCAGCAACGCGCTGGTGGGTCGGCAGGCGATCGAGGAGAAGGCGATCAACCCCTTCATGGTGATCAACGAGCTGGAGAGCGGGCTCAGCCATCACTCGCTGATCAGCGACGAGAACACGAAGAAGCGGTACCGGGAACTGCTGGCGGTGGTGAAGGAGGAGTACGAGGACATCATCAAGGGCGAAGTGCAGCGGGCCATCTCGGCGGACGAGGAGGCGATCAAGCGGCTGTGCACGAACTACATCGAGAATGTCCGGGCGTACACGCAGAAGGAACGCGTTAAGAACAAGTACACCGGGCGGGACGACGAGCCGGACGAGCGGCTGATGCGGGCGATCGAGGAGAAGATCGACATCCCCGACAGCCGCAAGGACGACTTCCGCCAGGAGATCATGAACTACATCGGTGCTCTGGCGCTGGACGGGAAGAAGTTCGAGTACAACACCAACGCGAGGCTGTACCGCGCGCTGGAACTGAAGCTGTTCGAGGACCAGCGCGACACGATCAAGCTGAAGAACCTCGTGAGCAGCGTCGTCGACGACGAGACGCAGAAGAAGATCGACGTGGTGAAGCAGCGGTTGATCAAGCAGTTCGGGTACAACGAGGTCTCGGCGACGGACGTGCTGAACTACGTGGCGAGCATCTTCGCGCGGGGGGATAGCAAGAGGTAGGTGTCAAGCGGCGAGCGTGATGACGCGGGGCCCCCGCCCGCCCGGATTGCGCGCGATGCGCACGGCACCTTCCTGCAGCAGGGCGTGGAGCGAGGCGCGAACAGCCGCCCGAGTCGCGCCCGTGGAGCGGGCGAGTTGGGTCTCCGAGGGAGATTCGCCCGCGGTGTCGTGCCTCAGGGTCTCGATGATCGAGCAACGCAGGTCCCCCTTGCGGACAACTCGCTCCCGCAGTGATGGATTGTGCGCGAGGAGCCACTCGACGGGCCTGATCGCATCGTGCTTGAGATCCGGGAACGGGGTCCACAGCCCCCATCGCCGCGCGATGTCGTGCGTGCTCGATTCCGCGAGCCTCAATAGCGCAGCGCTCCGGCGGTGGATTTCAAAGAGCGGGCCCGGCGCGAGTAGGGGATTACAGTCGCGCGAGCAGAGTCGGAGGTCTTCCGAGGCGCCGTGCGCAATCGCGAAATCAATGAGGAGCCCAAGGGCCGCCTGCTCTTCGGGAGCAGCCTCGCGGGCGAGATGACGCAGCCGCTGACGGGCGACGAAGTTGCCGTAGGTCGCGAGCCACGTGACCGCGATGGGCAGCAGCCGGGCGTTCGACTGGAGCGAGTGGGTTGTCTCGATGAGGAGCCGTTCGATGTCGGGAGTCGTGCTTGCCGGACGACAAGAGAACAAAGCTCCCACCCTCGCCCATCGGGACTCGACGCTGGTCATGGTGCACCTCGCAGCGCGGCAACGATCGCTCGTTCCGCGACGTACTCGCGTCGATCCAGATCCTCGGATTCGAGGCGGTCGATGTGCTGTTCGACTTCGTCGAGTTCGGTGTCGAGGGGCTTGATGGCGAAGAGATCTTCGAGGTCCTGCGGTCGACGCGGGGCGCTGATCACCTTGGCCGCGATGAGATCAAGACGTGACAGTCGGAGGATCTCAACAGAGCCAAAGACCGCCACCCGAACGCAGCGAGACTGCCAACCGATCGGAAGGCACCATGCAAAGATCGAGCAGTCTCGGTTCAGCCACTCCGGTGGGAGTCCGAGCTGTCGTGCTGTTGCACGCGCGGCCTCGGCGATCGCATCCCATTGTCCGGCATCCCCCGACCAATAGACATCGCAATCCGCGGTGGTTCTGTCGGCGGCGAGCAATCCTGCGAGCAGACCGGCGCATCCGCCGCCGACCACAATCTGCAGGATTGTGTCCTGAGGTCCGAGCGACTCGGCGGTTCGCCGGAGCGCGAGGTGGATGTGCTGGGAATCGAGGTTCATATGTCTAGTAATACTATACGAACATCGACCAAAAAACAAGGCGGGTCGAGTCCTCGACTGGAAGGGCAGCGCCATCAGCCCCGGCCTGTTCCGCCGTTCACCGAACAAGGCCGATTCCAAGCCCGTACCATCCAAAGTGAACCCTCTCCGCTTGGTCGCAGCGGTGCTTGCCGCCTTGCTGCTCGTGCTCATGCTCGCGACGCTCGGCGGTGCGCCGCACGATCACTCAACCGTCGGCGACTGGCTCCGGAGTCCGGCCCCAGGGACTTCGCACCCTCGTCCTTTCCCGCTGGAGTTCTACCGGACGCCGCGCGGGCTCGAGGTTGTGGCCGCGGCGAGCCCCGCGCCCGAGTTGGGGGTGCGGCTCGACGTTCACCTGACCACGGCCACGCGCGAGAGGTGGGGGTTCCTCTTTCCGACACGCGAAACGTCGACGCATCACGTGTGGGGCGGGAATGAGCTGAGCGAAATGGAGCGTGCACAGTTCGTCTCGATGGGGGTCGCGTGTCTGCGTGCGCAGGGCATGGGCGAGATGGTGAGCGAGCAGCTCGCGCGGGGCGAACTCTCGTTGAGCCGCGTGCGCCCGCTCGGGTATGGTCTCAACACGATCGTGGCGGCACTGGTTTGCTTTGTGGGGTGGCAACTGTGGCGCGTGCTGAGGCGGTCGCCCGTCAATCAACAAAGGCCCGCCTCTTCGGCGAGCCTTTGTTGATTCGAGAGAGAGAGATTCGATTCCTGCCGCGAGTGGGTCAACTCGCCGGCACCATGACTTACCGGCACCCGCCGCGATCTTGCAGACACGAACGAGATTTTCGGGTGTTTGGTCCTTGTCCGCATCCGGACTCGCTCGGCGAGCGAACCGATGCGGTCCGGAAGCGACGTTTGCCTTCTCGCCCCGTGTGGCCAATACTCATCCGACCCATGAAGCCCAGCGCGTTCCATCATCATCATCTGCATCACGTCTCGAACGTGGCCGGGTGATGGTGCGCTGAGGACAATCTGAAGCACCTATCGACGCCGGCCCCGTGCCGGCGTCGTTCGTTTCCCGGTGGGAGCGTTCGGCGGCGGGTTGCGGGGTCGGCACGGAGATCCGTATGCCGACCGACCAAGTTCAACGACCGCTCAAACTCGCCTTGCCCAAGGGCCGCATGCAGGAAGGTATCTTCCGCCTCTTCACCGAGGCCGGGATCAGCGTGCGCTCCGACAGCCGCGGGTATCGACCGCAGATCTCGCTCCCCGGCGTGGACGCGAAGATCCTGAAGCCGCAGAACGTCGTCGAGATGCTCCAGGCCGGCTCGCGCGACGTCGGTTTCGCGGGAGCGGATTGGGTCCGCGAGTTGAACGCGGATCTGGTGGATGTGCTCGACACCGGTTTGGACCCGGTGAGGCTCGTCGCGGCGGCTCCCGCGCAGTTACTGATCAACGGAGCGTTGCCGAAGCGTCCGATCGTGGTTGCGTCGGAGTACGAACGGATCACGCGCGAGTGGATCGCATCGCGGGACCTGCGGGCGACCTTTGTCCGTTCCTACGGCGCGACGGAGGTCTTCCCCCCTGAAGACGCGGACTGCATCGTGGACGTCGCGGCGAGCGGCGAAACGTTGCGTGCACAAAACCTCATCGTGTTCGATGAGCTCATGCGTTCCTCGACGCGCTTGTACGCCAACCCGCGGGCTATGACGGAGCCGGGCACGAAGGCCGCCATCGACCGGCTCGTGCTGCTCCTGAAGTCCGTGCTCGAGGCGAGGCAGCGCGTGATGCTCGAGGTCAACGTGACGGCGGCGGACCTTGAGCGGGTCATCGCGGCACTGCCGTGCATGCGAGAGCCGACGATCTCGCAGCTCCACGGCGGGGCCGGGTACGCCGTGAAGGCCGCCGTGCCCCGCAGCCGCCTGCCGCTGGTGATCCCGGAACTCAAGGCCCGCGGCGGGACCGATGTGATCGTCACCCAACCCATCCAGATCATCCCGTGAGCACACCAATGACCAGCCTCAAGGCTCGTGTGGATGCGAAGCCGTACAGCAAGGGCCCCTCGTTCGCGGGGATCGACCTCTGGCTCGACGCCAACGAGGGTGCGCCGATTCTCAGCGACGCGGAGATCGGCGCGGCGGCAGCGCGAGCGTGCGTGCGACGATACCCGGACACCTCCGCGCTCGAGCGCGACATCGCCGTCAGGCTCGGAGTCTCACCCGAACGCGTGGTGGTGACGGCCGGTGGTGATGAGGCGATCGACCGCGTCTGCCGCGGATTCGTCGGTGCGGGCGACGAGGCCGTGATGGCGACGCCGACGTTCGAGATGATCGGCCGCTATGTTCGCGCTGCGGGCGGCACCGTCCGCGGCGCGCGGTGGGACGAGCCGGAGTACCCCGTCGGAGCGGTGGTGGGGGAGGTGACGGATCGAACCGCGCTGGTCGCTGTGGTGTCACCGAACAACCCGACGGGCGGCGTGGTGCGAGCGGGCGACCTTGTTGCGTTCAGTCGAGCGTCGCGTCGCGCACTGCTGCTCGTGGATCTCGCGTACACAGAGTTTGCGGATGATGATCTGACGCCGCTCGCGCTCGAGCTGCCGAACGCGGTGGTCGTGCGGACGTTCTCGAAGGCGTACGGGCTCGCCGGGCTGCGCGTTGGGTACGCGGTGACGTCGGAGGAGATCGCGGGTGTGCTACGTGCCGCGGCGGGGCCGTACGCGGTGTCGGCGATGAGTGCGGAGATCGCACGGGCCGCACTGGCAGCGGGAGACACGAGGCTGGCGGCGAACGTTGCTCGTGTAAAGGAGGAACGGCGGGAACTGCATGACCTGCTGACTGCGCGAGGTGCGCGGGTCATGGCGAGTCAGGGGAACTTCGTGCTCGCGCGGGGGGTGGACGCGGAGCGCGTGTGGAGCGAGCTTGGGCGCGCGGGCATAGCCGTCAGGAAGTTCGCGAGCGAGGAGTTACGGGGTTGTCTGCGGATCGGGTGTCCGGGCGACGAGCGTTCGTTCGCCCGGCTGAGGCGTGAGGTCGAGCGCGTGATGGAGTGCGGCGCATGAGAACCGGCGTTGTGGAACGGGTTACGAAAGAGACGCGCGTTCGCGCGGCCGTTGTGCTCGAAGGTCGGGGCGAGGCGAAGATTGCCACGGGTATCGGGTTCCTCGACCACATGCTCGGGGCGCTGTCGAAGCACTCCGGGATCGACATCGAGCTCGAATGCCGCGGCGACTTGGAAATCGACGACCACCACACGGCGGAGGACTGCGCGTTGGTGCTGGGCGCCGCGATCGACAAGGCGCTCGGTGATCGCGTGGGGATCGTGCGGTTTGGATCGGCGTACGCGCCGCTGGACGAAGCGCTCGCGCGGGCGGTGGTGGATCTTTCGGGGAGACCCTTCGCGGTGGTGCAACTAGGACTCACGCGGGAGATGATCGGGACGATCGCGTGCGAGAACATCGGTCACTTCTTCGCATCGCTCGCGGTAGTTCTGCGGGCGGCGATTCATGTTGACGTGATTCGAGGCGAGAACGACCACCACCGGGCCGAGGCGGCGTTCAAGGCGCTCGCGCTCGCGCTACGCGACGCGGTGGCGGTGCGGGGCGGCGGGATTCCAAGCACGAAGGGAGTGCTGTGACATGGCATCAGTGGTGATTGTCGCGACAGGCGTCGCGAACACGGCTTCGGTGCGTGCGGCGTTTGCTCGACAGGGTGTTGCGTGTGAACTCTCGGGTCGCGCCGACGAGATCGCGCGGGCAAACGCGGTCGTGTTGCCGGGGGTCGGGTCGTTCGCGTCTGGGATGGCCGCGCTGAATGATGGCGGAGTTCGAGAGGCAATCAAGGAGAGGATTCAGCAGGGCGCGGCAACACTCGCGATTTGCCTCGGGATGCAGATGCTCTTCGAGGCGAGCGAGGAGAGTCCGGGCGTGCAGGGAATCGGCGTCGCGAGCGGAACGGTGCGGCGATTCACCGGCCACGTGAGAGTTCCGCAGATGGGGTGGAACACGCTCCGGGCAGACTCTGCGTGCCGGGTGCTGCAAAGCGGCACCGTGTACTACGCCAACTCGTACAGGATCGAATCGGTGCCCGCGGGGTGGAACGCGGCCGTGAGTGAGTACGGCGGCGAGTTCGTCGGGGCCATCGAGCAAGCGGGCAATCCCGTCGTGGCGGCGTGTCAGTTTCACCCGGAACTGTCCGGCGCGTTCGGCGCGGGGCTGTTGCGACGCTGGCTCGTCGCGGCGAGGGAGGTTGTGCCATGCTGATGAGGCGAGTGATCCCGTGTCTTGACGTGCGCGGAGGGCGTGTGGTAAAGGGGGTAAAGTTCCAGGGACTTCGCGACGCCGGAAATCCCGCCGAGCTCGCGGCACGCTACGAGGCTGAAGGCGCGGACGAGTTGACGCTGCTCGATGTAAGCGCAACGCCGGAGGCACGCGGCGCGGCGGTGGCCACCGTAGCCTCGGTCCGCGGGGCTCTGGGTGTGCCGCTCACGGTTGGCGGGGGCGTGAGGTGTGCCGATGATGTCGCGAGGTTGCTCGACGCGGGCGCGGATAAGGTCGCGGTGAACACCGCCGCGACGTCGCGTCCGGAGTTGCTCGTCGAGTGCGCGAGAAGGTTCGGGTCGCAGTGCATCGTGATCGCGATCGACGCGAAGCGTGACGGCGGCGCGTGGAACGTGGTGGTGCGATCCGGATCGGAGGGAACGAAACTGGATGCGCGTCGCTGGGCGCGGCACGCAACCGAGTACGGCGCGGGTGAGGTGTT
>JBEIUO010000681.1:0-2298 GCA_040374335.1 Phycisphaeraceae bacterium | reverse complement strand
CACCAGTCCCAGCCGGTCGTGCCACATCCGGTTCGGCAACGCCGTCGCGAGCGCCGGCAACCGGCTCACTCCCCACGGGTTCTTGTGGTACCGGACCATTCGGATGGCCTGCCACCCTGAGACGCCGCGGCGGGTGAGTTCGCGGTACCGCTTCCGCGGTGTCCGCCACGCCCGCCACGCCAGGGCCCGCAGCCGTCGCCTTATCCATCCGTCCAGATCACGCATGTCCCAATGCGCTTCGGTGATCACGAAGTACCCGGCCCATCCGCGCAGATAGACGTTCAGGTCTTCGATGATCTTGTCCGCCGATCTTCCTCTGGTTGTCAGTTCCCGGATGCGGTCTTTGAACCGCTGGATCACCTTCACCGAGATCAGCACTCTTGCCTTCTGCTCCGTGATGGTGAACCCCAGGAACTTCCGCTTGCTCGGCTTTGACACCGCGCTCTTGCTCTGGTTGACCTTGAGCTTGAGTTTCCCCGTGATGAAGCGGCTCACGCTCTCCATCACGCGTTTCCCCGCCGATTCGCTCTTTACGTAGATATTGCAATCATCTGCGTACCGAACGAAGGCGTGGCCTCGCTTCTCAAGTTCCTTATCCAGTTCATCGAGCACGATGTTCGAGAGCAGCGGCGAGAGCGGTCCGCCCTGCGGTGTCCCTTCCTCGCTGGGTGTGACCAGTCCGTTCTCCATCACCCCGGCGTTCAGGTACGCCCGGATGAGTTTCACCACGCGAGGGTCCGGGATCCTTCCGTGCACTGCCCGCATCAGTTTGTCGTGGTTGACCCGATCGAAGAACTTCTCCAGATCGATGTCCACCACCCATGAGCGGCCCCGGGCGATGTGCCCCCGGGCCGCTTCCACGGCCTGATGTGCGGAACGGTTCGGGCGGAACCCGTAGCTGTGTGTCGAGAACGTTGGTTCCCAGATCGGTTGGAGCATCTGCATCACCGCCTGCTGGATCACGCGGTCCACGACCGTCGGGATGCCGAGCTTGCGCACCCCGCCGTCGGGTTTAGGGATCTCTACCCGCTTGACCGGTGCTGGTCGGTATTCGTCGCTCAGAAGTTGATCAACGATCTTCGGGCCGTGTCGCCTCCAGTGAGCTTCCAGTTCGTTGACGGTCATCCCGTCCACGCCCGCGGCACCCTTGTTGGCGATCACCCTTCGGATGGCCTGTGACAGATTCCTGCTGCTGCATAGAGCCTCCATCATGGCCGCCGATGCGGCCGGGCTTTCGATCTCGGGAGGCGTGACGGGCCCTTCGACCCCTTGCCCCGGGGACAAGAGGGATTCACCCCCTCCTCCCCGAGTGAAGGGCAGCATCTGCTGTTGGTTCGGTCGCTTGGAGTCCATGGTCCTTCCGTTCTACTTGCCGCTCCCTTATGACGTTCGGGCCTTTGTCCCGGGCGGTGCGGGTGTACAGGCAACGCGTGCCACACCGGCTCCCGTTCGGGACTCATACGCCCTCTGCTGACTTCTCCGGTGAGGTCACGGTCCTTTCGGGCCGCTCAGCCGCGCACTCCGTGCGTTTTCACACGGCCCTACGGCACGCCGGAGATCTCCCGCGGTAAGTTTGATCGCCTTCGCCGCGTCCCCGCCGGATCTACACCTCCAGTTCTTGATGGATATGGACTTCGCGGTCATTGGCCCGCTCGTCCGACTGGGAGTGCCTTCATCCGGTTCTTGTACATCGGGTCGCGACTGTTGCTCCGGGCTTCCTTCAGACCCCGCCTCGCGGCGACGCCCTTGCCCTTCGCTCGGCCTTCACCTCCATCGGGTTGACCAGAGGACTCGCACCTCCGGGTGATCAAACATGCGCGGCACACCAACCGTGCGTGCGCCCGAAACGGGCGAAGAGGGGCTGTTGGCACTTTGGCGAGCGGCAGGGACGGGGTGCCATTGAAACCGCTTCGGTTTCAATGCGGGAAGACGGCCCGCGCCTTGAGAACACCGCACGAGATTAAGTGGACGACGACAGGTCAGCAGAGTGAGGCGAAGTTCAGCACCGCCCGCGATGCGACGGGCTGGTGCGTGATTCGGATGCTCAGTGGCCTCAAGCGCCGGCCCGGCTTGAAGAGAAGAAGGACTGGTGTGGGGGCGATTCCGCTTTGAGCGGCGGCGGCGGGGTTTGACGACCGGCTGCAGCTGTACCACGTCCGGCACCGGGTGTGCGACCCGATGCCGGGCGCGGCGGGTCTGCGTTGGCTGCAGCGCGACCCGGCGTTCTTCGTGGACGGGCTGAACCTGTACGCGTACTGCGGCGGGGATCCGGTGAATGGGGTGGATCCGTTGGGGTTG
>JBEIUO010000516.1:0-3004 GCA_040374335.1 Phycisphaeraceae bacterium | reverse complement strand
GTGCCCCTCGGCACCGTACTGGTGCATTTTGACGATGGAGGATTCGGTTTTGCTGCGGACGCTTTTGGCGGCGGATTCGCCCATTTCGATGACCTGGTCGCAGTCGACGAGGTCGAGGCGGGGGTCCGATTCCTTGATGCCCTTCTCGCGGAGCAGTTCGACGATTTCGGCCTTTCGACCGAAGAGGACGAGCTGGTCGCCGGGGGGGAGTTCATCGAGGGCCATGACGCAACCCTTGAGGATCGCGTCGGGCGCGTGGTCACCACCGAACACATCGATGCCGATGCGAATGGCGCGATCACGATGTGCGTGCTGCTTGATGTGGTTCGACACCGCGTCCTTCCGCAGGAATCAAAACAAAAAGAGAACGCACCCGGCATCGGGCCCGGACGAACCGGGGGATGCCGACGCGGACTAGCTCTGCTTCTTCTTGGAGATGCCGATACCGAGCTTGGGTACCTTCACCTTCAAGCCAGCGCGGACATAGCCGGACTCGTCGCACGCCTTGTGGTGGGCCTTGGGCTGACCCGAGAGGGGGCAGTTCGTGGGGGCCTGGGCGACGAGAGCGTGATGGGAACGACGGCGGCGGGTGCGGCCGTAGCTTTGCCTCATTGGGGGCAGCATGCGAAACTCCTACAGTGCTCCCGCCCCAAGGGGCGGCGGGTGGATCGCGGGTAAGACCCCGGGACCCGGGTTCAGGACCTAGTCGAGAAGGCTAGGGATCACAGAGAGGGGTGTCAACGGGGGAACGGGCGCAAAGGTGGGATGAAGGGGAGCGAAAGCGAGGTACGATTGGGTTTTGTGGGGGTGTGCGATGGAGGAGGAGGTTGTAGGTTGGGGGAGGACTATTGAGAATGTGAGGGAGAGCGGATGAGAGAGCATGGGGACTTGATTGTGGGAGGGGGAGGCGTCCTATAGTCCTCCCCTTGTCGCGAGCCGCGAAAGCCGACATGAGACGCCCTCCTAGCTCAGTTGGTAGAGCAGCTGACTCTTAATCAGCGGGTCGAAGGTTCGAGTCCTTCGGGGGGCATTACAGAAGTTCGCAGGAGTTCGCATTCGGTCGTAAAGGCTTGCTCAGCAGGCCTTTCGTCGTTTTTGCCCTGGGGGGTTTGCGACCCCATGCGACGCATTTCCGCCGCCTGCTGCAGCGCATTCGGCAACCGGGTGTTCGGGTCCACTACCGGTTGGGGGGCGACCGCCGCCTCGAAGTCGCTCTCGCGGACGGTCAGGTAGTGCTGGGCCGCGACGGTTGTCGTGTTTCCAAGCCAAGAGCAAACAACATGCAGGGGGAAACGGGCCGAGAGTTCCGTCTGGCATGACGCTCGGAGGTTGTGCCAGACTCGGGGCCAAGGGGTGATGCCCGCCCGCGTGATGAACCGCTTCAACTGCGTTCCCAGATTGACGCCCTGGCGACGGCGGCGGTCGGAGGTCACGAACTCTGCGCCGGGTTCGGCTTCCTCGAAAGCCTGGCGGAGGTACGGCAGGATCTCCGGGAAGAGCGGGACCATGGCCTGACAACGACTCGAACTTCCCTGTGTTCGGGCTGCCAGTAACAAGATTGCTGAACTTCAGACAATCAGCGGTCGTCAAGGGTTCGAGTTGTATTAGTAGCTCCTCGAAATCAGTCCGCATCTCCGTCGCCATGACCTTCGCTTCTGCTTCGCTCGGCGCTTGAGTATGGGAGAAATCGTTGCGAACGTAGTTCATCTGCCGCAATGACTGAACAGCGGCGACAGGGATTCGCGAGGCGCACTCCAAGACGGCTCCTCGCGCGGGTTCCGGAGCGTGCTGCGGACGACACCGCGGTTGTCACCGCGGTGGTCGCGAGCGTGGCCGGGATCGGGGCCTGCTGGGTGCGGCGACGACTGTGCCCGCTCCCTTCGCTCAGTGCGCGGCCCGTCGTGGGGCACGTGCTGCTGTTCTGCAGCAGGCTGGCGTTCGTGTTCGCGACGGCCCTGTTCTCCACGATCTTCTTCGCGCGTTTCGCCGAACTGGACGCCTCAGCACTGCGGGTGATCGTACTGCTGCTGTTTCTCTACTCGATGTTCTGCTTCAGCACCGAGATCGAGTCGCTCGGTCGAGCGTTTCAGGAGGGGCGGTAACCGATCGGCCTGCCGCCGCCCCAACCCGGGTTCCCCCATCGAATCCAGATGACCCCGAGTCAGCCTCCCCTCAACTCCGCACCTCGGTCCACCAGCAGCAGGCCGCGAGCACGCCGCGCCGTGCTTCCGCTCCCAGGGCTAATCTGTTCCATGGCAATCTGGCACTGGTGCGAGAAACTCGGCGGCGGGGTGAACGGTGCGGTGCTTGCCGGCGAGCGTCGGATGCCCATTGTGGATCTGGGGAATCCTATTGACGAGGCCGCCCGGGCCGAGGGGGCGATTGTGGTCGGGGGCATCTGGAGCGAAGACCTGGGCCCTGCTTGGATGCCCTCCGCCCGAGCCGCGTTCCTCGATCGAGCCGACCGGCACGCGGCCGCCGTCAAGGGCGAATGCTGGGTCTGGCCCGTCGCCGGCGGTGCTGTCGCCGACGCGCCCAGCGTTCTGAGCTTCGTTCGGGCCCGCCCTCGGTGGAAGTTCGTGCTCGACCCGGTTTCGATGATGGTCCCGCGCCTGCTCGAGCGTGCCGGGGATCACCTCCGGCGAATCTTCGAGGTACTCGGGACGAGCGAGCAGCTCGGGGCCGTGGTGATTTCCTCCTGTGCGGCGGAAGGCGACCGGCTCGTGCACCGGGAGTTCGGCGGGCACGAGGCGTTCGACCGCGAGGTGCTCCGGTGGTGGGGGGCGTGCGGCCGCCCTGAGATCCCCGTTATCCTCCTCCAGGGGGACACCCGCGCGCCGGAGGCCCTGCGGTCCCTACGCGGCGGCGTCGGGATCGGCGAGGATGCGGGAGCCCCGTGAGGGCTACACTTGGCTTTCAGATCCAAAAGGACACCAACCAGCCATGGCTGACGCGAACACGAAGGCGAGTTTGGACCACCCGGTGTTTGGGGTAGTGAAGCAGG
>JBEIUO010000189.1:0-5688 GCA_040374335.1 Phycisphaeraceae bacterium | reverse complement strand
CCTTCTACCCCCGCTCCCCCTACGCCTGCGCCAAGCTCATGGCCCACTGGGCAACGGTCAACTACCGCGAGAGCTACGGCCTCCACGCTTCCTGCGGCATCCTCTTCAACCACGAATCCCCCCGCCGCGGCGAGACCTTCGTCACCCGCAAGATCACCCGCGCCGTCGGCCGCATCAAGCTCGGCCTCCAGGACAAGGTCTACCTCGGCAACCTCGACAGCAAGCGCGACTGGGGCTACGCCGGCGACTACGTCAAGATGATGTGGATGATGCTCCAGCAGGACAAGCCCGACGATTACGTGATCGCCACCGGCAAGACCATCTCCGTTCGTGAGTTCTGCGAACTCGCCTTCGGTCACGTCGGCCTCGACTACAAGGAGTTCGTCGCCTTCGACTCGCGCTACCTGCGCCCCGCCGAAGTCGACCTGCTCCTGGGTGACCCCGCCAAGGCCAAGGCCAAGCTCGGCTGGGTTCCCACGACCACCGTCGAACAGCTCGCCGCGATGATGGTCGAGTACGACCTCGAGATCGCCCGCCGCGAGAAGACCCTCCGCGACGCCGGCCACAAGATGCCCCAGAAGGCCGGGCACGACCAGTAAACACGCCGACCAACTCGAGCGCACACGCAACCCCCGCCCCGCGGGGGTTGCTTTGTCTCCGGACCGAGCCGCTTCCGAGACCCGGGGCCGCGCGGTACGCTCCACCCCGTATGCACTCCTCCCGCGCCCAGCCTCCCCTCGACAACCAACCGGCCGATACCCCCCGCGTCATCGTCAACGCGGTGTGGCTCTGGGTCGGACTCGCGATCGTCTTCGTCTTCGCCGCCGTTGCTTGGGCCGTCCTGCGAAAGCTCAACATCGTGCCTCGCGCCGGCTTCTCCCGCCTCGTGATGCCCATCCTCGGCGCCGTCCCCGTCTTCGTCCTCCTGCCGCTCTGGCACTGGCGCACCCGTCACCTCCGCCGCGCACTCTTCGCGTCGCGCTTCCGCCTCTGCACCAACTGCGCGTACGACCTCTCCTCCCTCGCCCCCACCGGCACCTGTCCCGAGTGCGGCGAGACCTACGACGCAGTCGCGGATGTCAAGCTTTGGTCGCTGCAGGGCGCCCCGTACACCGAACCCCGCCCCGCCAACTTCAAACCCTGGTCCCCACACGAAGCTGAAGAACCGAGCGATCGCTCGTAGCGATGCCGAGCGGATGCGGGTGGCCGATCCCCCGCCCGCCCTATCGCTTCTCCGTCCTGCACACGAACTCCACGCGGTCCTGCTTCGGCGTCACCGAGAGCAGACGCACGCGCCGCCCGTCCTTCAGCCTGATCGTCGCTTCACGCAGCGCCGGTCGCTCTCCCGCGATCATCTCCAGCACCTCGCGACCGCGCGGACTCTCACGCATCGTCGCCGGCAGATACCGCTCCGCTCGCGCATTCAGGAACCCCGCAGCCCACGACGCCGGAATCCGCAGCCGCCCCGCTTCGATCGTCGCGTCCTCGAACCACAGCGAGCCGTCGTCCTTCACCACCGGCCTCGCCGACGCTCCCACGATCTGCTCGCGCCCGTCCTTCAAGATCTTCACGCCGATCCGCACACGCCCGCTCTCAAATGTCATCTGCACCGCATCCAGGTCGCGCGTCAGTTCCGGCGCATGCCCCTGGTTCGCCAACCACAAAGGCAACCGCGCCGCCAGCCACGCGTTCGCGTCGTCCCTGTGCAACGCAATCGCCCAACTCTCGCTCTGAAAACTCAGCCCGGGTCCCGGCTCTCCCCCGGCACTCGGCCGCACCAGTGACATGTGGCCCACCAGCGCGTTCTCAAGCTTCTCGGCCCTTGCCACCGTCGCCGGTGCACCCGGATCCACCGGCGACCACCACGCTGGCGACAGCCTCGCGAGCCCAACCACCAGCAACGCGACCGTCACCACCGCGGCAAGCGAGAGCCCACCGGCCAGCAGCACGCGCCGCCGCCGCGTGTAGGCCCGCCATCGCTCGTGCAACCGCCTGATCATGTGGAAGGGTAGGGGTCCGTGCGGAAGCCGCCGTTTCCATGTTGTGCACCGGATTTCGAAACCACCCGGCCCCCACGGGCGTATTCCATATGGACGCCCCGACGCCGACCAAGGGTGACGCGAACGGGCCAACGCAGGGGTAACAACTCGACCCTCTTTTCTCGGATCCGAGGTACGCCTCCGGACCGGGACACCCAACCGCCATTCCCGACGCTGCCGCGTCGGGTTTGGCGTTTTTCCCCCGCCCTTTCCCTCGATGCACCACTCCGCGCCTCCCGGGTACGCCGACCGATCACGTCGGAAGTCGGTCTGTGTTTGGGTTTCCACGACGGAATCTTGACTACATTCGCGAATTCTCAGCCCAGAATGTGCGTGCAACCCCGCGCCGCTCGCTTTATCTTGTGGCGACGCCATTCGCGCGCCCCTTGGAGCAGCCTCATGCGGACCCACGTCTCTCTTGCCATCGCCTCGATCGCCGGCCTCAGCGCACACGCCTCCGCGCAGCTCGCCGTCGATTGGTACACCATCGACTGCGGCGGCGGAACGTCCTCTGGCGGCAACTTCGTGGTAAGCGGGACCATCGGCCAGTGGGACGCGGGCGACGCCATGACCGGCGGCGCGTTCTCCGTCATCGGTGGCTTCTGGGCCGGCGCGGGCGGCCAGCAACCCGGTTGCGCTTGGCAGATCGCGGGCTGCGCCGCCGACTACGACAACTCCGGCGGTATCGACTCCGACGACGTCATCGCTTTCTTCGGCGAGTGGGACAGCGGCGCCGCGTGCGCCGACGTTGATGTCTCCGGCGGCACCGACTCCGACGACGTCATCTTCTTCTTCACCCGCTGGGATGCGGGCGGCTGCTGATCCCGCCGATCGCCATCACGGTCCCCGATCCAGGCTCTTCGCCACGGACTTCAGCAAGTCGTGCACACCGAGCTTCGCCGCGGTCGCGTTGAGCCGATCCGCCAGGCGATACCGCAGGTTCTCGTCGATCAGCGAACGCGCGATATCGCGCGGATCCGGCCGACCATCCAGGTCCTCGTCCGTCAGCATCTCGCCCACCAGCATCCGCATCGTCAGCTCCGGGTTCGTCGACAGCCCCACGTGCTTCGCCAGCATGAGCGCCCGAAGCATCTCCGCGCGCCGGCGCGTGAGCGCCGGGGGACGACGCTCCACCACCAGCACCTCCGGGATCACCACCGAGCGGTACCCGCCATTGGCCAGCGCGCACCACATGTCCCACTCGTACAGGTCCTCCATCGCCGGATCAAAGCCGCCCACCGCGAGCACCGCATCGCGGTCCAGCAGCGCGCCCAGCGGACCGCCGCAGTTCCACACCGGCAACTGATCCCGCTCCAGCCCCAACGGCAGAACCGTCCGCCGTCGCGATCCGTCCTCCTCGTCAACCACCGCAAACAGCGACGTCACCGCCGCCGCATCCGGATTGATCCCCGCCGCACGAACCGCCCGCTCGATGAACGCCGGTTCGAGCACGTCCCCCGCCCGCAACGGCAGCACCCGACGCGTGTGCGCCACCGCGATCCCCGCGTTCAACGCGCCCGCAGGTCCCCCCTCCGTGTGCTCGATCGTGTCCGTATCGCCCGCGGCAGGCAGTGAGGCCAGCGTCGCCGCATCGGCCACCACGATAATCCGCGTCGGCGCGAGCGTCTGGGCCCGCAACGAGCGCAACGTCGCCTCAAGTCTCTCCGCGGGACCCGTCGCCGCGATGACCGCCGTCGTCTGCGCATGAGCCGCGCGTGGAGGGCTCGGGAGCGTCCGCGGGCGAAGCTCGGCGTACACGCGCGTCACAACGCCGGGATCGCACTCACGCGCGAGCGTCGCCCGCGCATGATCCGCAAGCTTCGCGCGCAGCGTCGAGTCGGAGAGCCCACGCGCGATGGCATCGGCGAGTGCGACCACGTTGTCGGGAGGAACCAGCAGCGCGTCGTGACCGTGCGTGAGAATCTCGCTCACGCCGCTCCCCGTCGTGGTGATCAGCGCACGCCCGGCCGCGATGCACTCGAGCGCGCCATACGGGAAGTTGTCCTCCAGCGACGGCAAACAGCACAGCGTCGCCCGAGCGAGCTCCGTCGCGACGAACGTGCGCGGCATCTGCGTGGAGTGAAACTCGAACGCCGCCGCGTGACGCGCGGGGATCAGCGTCTCCAGATGCGGACGCATCCACACACCACCAGGCGCGGTGAACGTGTCCGCCCCGATGAGCACAAACCCGGCCGCCACCCCCCGATCCAGCACCTTTACCGCGGCACGGACCAGCACCTCCACGCCCTTGAGATGCTCCAGCCGCCCAGCGAAGAAGACCCGTGGTAGCGCTTCGGGCTCCGCCGCGCCATCCGGCGAACTCAGCAGATCAGCGGAAAAAGGGTTGCGGGCCAGTCGCGCCCGCCGCGTCGCCCCCGGAATCTCGCGCTCCAGCGTGCTGATGATCTGCCGCGACGGTGCCAGCAGCACATCCGCCGCCCGCAGGCAGTACCGCTCCATCGCGCGAAGCGACGCAAACCACCGATTCTCCCACGGCCAGCGGTTGAGCTCCCGCAGCATGTGGTTCGTCTGGTGCGTGCGGATCGCGATCGTCGCGCCCGCAAGCACCCCCGTCGCCTCGCGGGCCCGAAGCGCGAAGTAGCCCTCCGCGCCAACATCCGCAAACTCGATGACGTCGAACGGCGCGGCCTCGTGCGCATCAATCACCGCTCGCATCGCGGCAAGGCTGTACGCCTGGTGCGCATTGTCGAACGCCTCGCCCGCGACAGGCCGCAGCTCGTGCAGCCGAACGCCCGGGAACAGCGCAGGCGCGCGTGCCGCGGCATCCGGCGCATCGGTGAACAGGTGAACCTCGTGCCCCGCCCGCGAGAGCGCAAGGGTCATCAGAGTCGCGTACGTCCCCGCGCCCCACCCCCGGAGCGGCGCGATCTCCGACGACACCATCGCGATTCTCGCCATGAACTGCTACTCCTGAGGCATGACGACATCGACGCGACGGGACTCGGGCGTGACCTTCAGTGTCACAACCTCGCCGGCACGATACTCGCACTCAACGACGGTATTCCCCTCGGCGTACAGGCGGAAAGAAACGTCCCACGACTTCGGCCACGCCGGGAGCAGGTAGATCTTCCCATCGACGTTCTGCAGCAGCATCAACTGCAGCGTATTCGTAATGTTCCCGTTGTGGCACTGATCCGGAAGCCAGTCGAAGTTCGGCCCCCAGATCGCCGGGAATCGATGCGCGCGGTGGTTGTTGCGGGCCTTCGCACCCATCATCGCCGCGGCCTCGTCGGTCATCCCCAGCATCGCCGCGACCATCCCGTCCTGCGTCCACCCAACCGTGCTCTTGTGGTGCCTCGCCGTGTACGACGCACGCGCCACATCCAGCCCAGGCCGCCCCACCGAGTACAGGTTGAACGGATGCACCGCGTACAACTCCGGGTTCTCCACGTTCGACTGCTTGTCCTCGTACTCCGCGGCGGGCGCAATCAACGTGACCCCCTTCGCGTCGCGGGTGGGAATCGGCGGGAGCGCCTTCGCGAACGCACGCCACTCCGCGCGGTCCGCGGGAGAACCCATGTCCTCCGGCAGCGCGTTGAGACGGTTCAGCACCGCGTGCAGCCCGGCCACGGTCGGTGTGTCGTTGACCACGCCGTGCCAAAACGTCTCGACCGCCTGCGTCGGAGTG
>JBEIUO010000594.1:0-2668 GCA_040374335.1 Phycisphaeraceae bacterium | reverse complement strand
GTTCGAGGCGGTGGTGTCGAGGGCTGCCGAGGTGGTCATGCCGGAGGCCGCCGTCGGGGTGCAGGCCAGGACGCTGCTTCCGCAGGTACCTGCACCGCCCGCCGTCTTCACGTAGATCTGGAAGTCCGCGACGACGGTGTAGCTCGAACCGAAGTTCTTGCTGTCGGTCGTGAACGCGGCCGTGAGGCTGCCCAGCGTGATGTTGAAGGTGAGGGTGCTGTTGGCCACGGCGACCGCGTAGGTGCCGGCCATGCGGATGCGGATCGTGGAGCCGACGGACAGCAGGTTGGAGGCCAGCGCGATCGAGAGGCCGGGGACGGGGCCAGAAGCCGCGTTGTTGGCGATGTTCGTGATGGCCGTGGCCTGGCTGTAGATCTGGTAGCCGCTGCGCCCTGTGGTCGGGACAGCCGAGAGGACACTCCAGGTCGTACCGGCGACACCCGCCGCAGACGTGTTGACGTAGACCTTGCCGCCCGTGACGTCGAGGGCCAGGGAGCCGCCGAAGTCGCTCGTGGTGCCGTCCGGGGAAGCCGTCACACGGCGGATGACGGGGCCGGTCTTGGCGACGAACGCGCCCGCAGCGTTGATGGTGGCACCGATACCGAAGAAATCGGTGGTGTCCTTGACGAAGAGGCCGAGGGATGTGCCGGGATCGATGACCATGTGGATACCTCAGAAGATGGTACTGGTAGAGTAGCACGCGGCTGCGCGTCGGGGAGACGTAGAGGGCACTTCACGAGATTCGACCCGTAAACAGAGTGGTCGATTTACGCCGGGACGGGTTATGGCGGGTGTATGCCCTCGCCGTTCCCCGAAGCACTCCTGGATCGTTATCTCAAGGTACACGCCCTCGCAGAGTACGGGGCGACGGATGGCGAGCGCTCGACTGCGGGCCGGCTGCGGGCACGCATGGAGGAAGAGAATCCTGGGATCGGGGTTGACGCACTTCGGCTGAAAGCTGCGCGGGAGCGTGCCGCGAACCCGCCTCCGCCGCCCCCGCCGCCCTCTCCGCCGCCTGCTTCTCCTCCGCCAGTAACGCCGGTCGGCGGTGGGGGATTCAAGCCGAGTCCGGGCCTTCAGGACGCGGCAGACGCGTTCAAGCGGTGGGCGCCTGTAGTGGGCGACGCGGTGAAGTTCGCGCAGACGGTCAGCGAGACGATGTCGGGCACCGCTGCGGGCAAGCAGTACGCAGATTCCGCGATCACGATCGAACCCGCGAAGCTGCGAGATGGTGTCGTCCGGATCGTACTTCGGGGCCTGGAGCCTGAGCTAATTCTCGCGAAGGCTCGACTTACTGACGCCCAGAAGCAAGCTTTCGCTCGTTCGGTAGGGGACCGCGTTGCCGCGCACCTGTACGCGTTGCTGACGCGGTGAGGAACGGGGCGGGATCGACGGCTCTCGGATGAGCGGGATCGGGGGCGCAGGAGGTGAGTCGATGGTTGCCAGCGTCGAGTAGACGCCTTCCAACTTCGCCAAAGTCACGGCGAGGCGAGTGATCGCGTCTCTCATTTGGAGTTCCGATCCGACAGCTCGTCGGCAACTGACTTGAGGTCATGGAGGGAGGTGCGCAATGCTGCACGTTCTGCGATGTTGGTGGATTCGATGGATGCTACGCGTTTCTCGACTTGTGCGAGGCGTGTTCGGAGGTCCCCGCCGTTCGGGTCGAAGTGAAGTTGAAGCTTGGCAACGTCCTGCTCGATCCGGCGCATACCCACTTCGATACGCTCGAAGGGTCCGACGACCCAGGAGCGGATCTGCACGAAGGCCCCGATAACGGCGGCCAGCCCGACAACGACGCCGCCGCCCGTCAAGGTGATGGTCAGGAGATCATCTGCGCTCACGTTCATGACCCGCCTCTGCTGCGTTGCCGGAGCTGGTAGAGCGCGGCTTCGTGGTCGTCCGAGAGCTGCGAGAGCAAGTTCTCGGTGCCCGCAGTGAGCGCGCCGCACTGCCGCAGACCTCCACGAGCTGCTTGAAGTTCGTTGAGGAAGCGCCGGGTGACTGCAACAGCGCCAACAGCGATATCGTCTGCGGAGCCGGTTACGGGAGGGAGCGTGTTGAGGACATCAAGCGCAAGCCGGGTCGATGTGACCGGCGACGCGATCCCGTCCACGCAGAAGAGCATCCCCCGCTCCGTGATACTGTCAAACGCTTTGATGTAGGCTTCGTACTGCTTCGCGTACGCCTTGTGGTCTCCGTAGAACGGAGCGCCTGAAGCGAGGTGGTGGGCTGAGTGGAACCACAGGTACGCGGCTCGCGTCATCGCGAGAAGCGGCATATAGCAGTCGAGGGGTTTGGCTGCTGTGCTCACAGGCTGCTCCTACCCCCTCAAGGTATCACACAGGGCGTCTCTTGCCTGTGTACATGGTCACGTCCTGTGCTACGCGGAACAGGCGGAAGGTACCGGAGACAAATTTGTCGGGAGATTGAATGGTAAAGCTGAACCCGTCCGATAGGCGCGTGGTCTTGGTCGGCATGTAGCCCAACATCTTGCACCATTGGAGGGCGACGCTCGGCTGCCAGCGGGGCTCGAAGAACCGGATCTGGAAGACGTCGGCGGGTGCAGGGAGTGGCGGGAGCGGGGCGGTCAGGCCCAGCTCCAGCACTTCGGTAAGGGGAGCACCGACGTGTTCTGACCACTTGAGCAGGAGTTCACTTACAACCTGTT
>JBEIUO010000600.1:0-2657 GCA_040374335.1 Phycisphaeraceae bacterium | reverse complement strand
CCAGGTAGTAGTCCAGCGGCAGGTCCGGGTTCATCCCTCCCTGCATCAGAATCTGCGTCCCCCCGATCGCCGACAGCTCCGCCACCTTCTCGTGAATCGCTTCCTTGCTCAACGTGTACGCGTCGTGATCCTCCGCGTCCCGCCGGAACGCACAAAACGTGCACTTCGCCGTGCACACGTTCGTGTAGTTGATGTTCCGATCCACGATGTACGTCCGCACGTGATCCCCATGGATCTCGCGGCATCGCGCATCCGCCCACCGCCCCAGCGCCGGCAGGCTCAACGCCCCGTACATCTCCAAAGCCTGCTCCGGCGTCAGCCGCGCCCCGCCCTCCGCCACCGCACGCAGAAAACCCTCGTCCTTCACACTCAGGTGCGCGTGCTCGGCCGGCGGGGTGTAGGAACTCTGCATGGCGTTCTCCGGAATGGCTTTCAATACTTCCTGAAAGCCATGATACGGAGGCTCAACGCCCGCTGTCGAGGCCCGCTACTCCACATCAGGCGCCTGCTCGACCTGCGAATCCCCAAGCCCAGCCCCCTTAATCCCAGACACCTGCGCCTTCGTCCCGCCGTTGACCAAACGGTACAGAGCAAGGGTTTCCGCTGGCTTGCCCTGCGACGGAACCCGCGCCCGGAACGCCCCGTTCCCCCGGTTGTACCAAAACACCGGCACCCCGCTCCCGCCCACCTTGATCAATGGGTGCAACAACGCCGCGTCGTTGATGACCTCCACCGTTGCGCTCACACCCGCGAACATCGAGTGCTGAAGGTCGCCCCCGGCAAACCACGCCCGCTGCAACGCCACCGGATACGCCTGCTCAAACTGGTACTCCTCCTCGACCTTCAACTGCACCATCCGCACCGTCTCCGCAACCTGCGCGGCCTGGCTCCGCTCCGCCACCGCGCCCACGCGCGGCGCCACGATCGCACCGATGATGGCGATGATCGCCACCACGATCGCAAGCTCAAGCAGCGAGAACCCGCCGCGATTGCCCCTCGTGCCTCCGCGCATGCGTTCACTATCGGTTCTCGCGAACATCCCGTCGATCCCCGCCATCGATCCCGCGATCTCTCACCCTCGGGCGCAACGCCTGTACCGCCCGCAGGTCCGATCATCCCCGCGGGTGATACTTCTCGTGCACAGCCTTCAGATGCGACCGGTCCACGTGCGTGTAAATCTGCGTCGTCGCGATGTCCGCATGCCCCAGCAGTTCCTGCACCGCGCGAAGGTCAGCGCCACCGATCAGCAGGTGCGTCGCAAACGAGTGCCGCAGCGTGTGCGGGTGCACGTCGTTCAATCCCTTCTGTTTCGACACTCGCTTCACGATCTGCCATATCGCCACCCGCTCCAGCGGCTTTCCCCATCGACTCAGAAACATCATACCCTTGTGCCCACCCCTGGCCGCCAGCTTCACCCGCACCGTATCAACGTACTCCGCGATAGCCGCCTTCGCGGTCGCGTGCACCGGCACCAGCCGCTGCTTGTTCCCCTTGCCCGTCACCCGCACCACGCCCAGCGTTGGGTGATAGTCCCCCATCCCTAAGGTCGCCAACTCGCTCGCCCGCAACCCGCTCGCGTACAGCAACTCCACGATCGCGCGGTCCCGAATCCGCAGCATCTCCTTCCCCTCACTCTCGGCTTCCTTCTCCTCCCCCTCCCCAGCCGCCGGGGCGGGCGCCAGCAGTTGCTTCATCTGCCGCGGACTCACCACGTCCGGCAGCCGCTTCCACTTCGTCGGCCGCTCCAGGAGCTCCGTCGGGTCCCGCTCCAGCAGCTTAAACGCCACCGCCCACCGGAAGAACACCCGCAGCGTCGCCATGTGTCGCGTCACCGTGCTCGCCGCCAGCCCACGCTTCACCTTCAGGCCCACGACATACTGCGACAGATCCCGCGGCGAGAGCTCCCCCAGCCCGCGCGAACCAAGCTCGATGAAGAAGTCCCGAAGATCCCGCCCGTACGACTCCAGCGTGTTCGCCGACATCCCCCCCTCGATCCGCAGGTACGACAGAAACCGCCGATGCAGCTCGGCAAACGTCTCCGGAACGGGTTGAGCGGAGCGAGGGGGCATTTTTCGACGCAGGGCCGCAATTACACAACGCGCGGCGTGCACGCGCACGACCAACCAAGAAATCGGCCCGTTCCGCCCCCGGGGAAAAAAGAAAGACCCCCGCCACAGGGGGCGGGGGTCGGATCAGATCACTTCAGACCGTACTGCTTAGCCCAGGAGCTGCAGAGCGGCGTTCGGCTGCTGGTTCGCCAGCGACAGAATGTTCGTCGAGGCAGAGACCAGGATCTGCGACCGGGTGAGGGCCGCCGTCTCGGAGGCGAAGTCCGCATCGCGGATGACGCTCTGAGCCGCCGCAGTGTTCTCGACGCTGATGCCGAGGCTGCGGATCGTCGCACCGATCGTGTTCTTCTGGAAGGCGCCCAGTCGGCCGCGGAGACCCGTGACCTGCTTGAGTGCCTCCGTCACGATCTTCTGACCATCGGTCAGGTTGCCGTCGATGACGTTGTTGTCCTTACCGTTGCCGAGGCTGTCAAGGAAGCCCAGCGTGCTGGAGCCGAGCTTGCGGGCCGCGACGTCCTGGATGCCCAGGGCCACGCGTCCGTTGATGTCCACCCGGCCGGCCAGCTGGAACGAAGCGCCGCCGCCGGT
>JBEIUO010000531.1:0-2936 GCA_040374335.1 Phycisphaeraceae bacterium | reverse complement strand
TTGACATGTACCCACGTAGCCAAGAAAGGTGCCGAAGGCGAGGAACATCACCCCGCCTCCCATTATAAACCCCGCGAACACGAGCGCGAGGGCAGAACCCTCGCCGCGGGTCGTGGTTTCTGCCTTGTCCGCGACCACCACGGGAGGCTTCGGTGCAGGCATCTCCGGCTTTGAATCGGGCGGGCGGGGGGCAACAGATGTGTGCCGGTTCGCGATACCTCCGAAGATGTTCAGTTTAGGCTTCCCGCCCTTATCGATCACCTCCCAGATGTTCGAGGGGACGCCGTGGTTTGCGATGTAGACGGCGCAGTTGTACTGGGAGAGCCCGGGTCGAATGGGGGGCGCGAGCGGGTAGACCGGCCCGAATTGGAAGTGCTCGAACACGAGCACCTCATCCCCTTGGGGGCTGTGCCAGTGGCCGTCTTCGGCCAACGCGACGCATTGCGGGAAATCGTGCGGGACCTTGTTCTGCCGGAGAGCTGCCACGATCATGCGCCAACGTTCATTTTTCTGCATCGACGTCAGGTGCAAGAACAGGGATGAACGAGGCGTCTGCGGCGGCGGAGCCGCAGTCGAAGACTCGGGTTGCGGTGCGGGGATCATCGACTGTCTGGTCGCTTCGACGTACTGCTCCACGGCTTGCCGGTCATCCGGCGTGAGCAGGCTCAATACCGTGCGATAGGCAGGCTCGGCGGCCTGAAGGACTTCCTCTTTCGTGCTGTCCGTAGACATGACATCCTCGGGTCGCCCATTACCTATCCACGTGTGGGCGGTGTGTCAAGTGTCAATCCATCCCCGCCGCTTTCCCTCTTGACGCCGTACGTCGGGCGGCCTATGTTCTCGCGCACAACAGAGGATGGATATGGATCAGGACGAGATCGCAGCGCTTCGGGAACGCATCATCCGGCAGGCGCAAGTCGATGACGAGATTCGACGCGGCGAGGTCGTTCTCGCCTTCCTCGATCCCGTAGACAGCCTCGCGTACGCGGTACAGTCGGCAGAGAACCTCCCAGAAACGACCGTCCAGGGACTCCGCATGATCCACCGCACCTTCCTGGAGGCGCTCCAGAAGCTCGGCCTGGAAGCTGTGCCTGGTATCGGTAACAAGTTCGATCCGACGCTCCACGAGGCTGTGGCCACAGTTGACACCGCAGACCCTTTGCAGGATTTCATGGTCGCGCACGTGTTCTCCGCCGGTTACCGGCTCGGTGAGCGCCTCGTCCGTCCGGCGAAGGTCGTGATCTACCGGTACCGGCCCGCCTGATTTACTTGCGGCGGTATTGGCAGCTTCGGCGGTTGGCGATCCGCCAGCCCCGTGCCCATTCGCGCGCTTCAACGGTACCGTGTTCATACGGATTGTAGGCGAGGAGCGCGCCACGTCGATACGCGCGTCGCCCTTCGTCCCGGCACGCCGAACACTGATCCCACTTCCCTGCCTTCCACTTCTTGGTGCGCTTCTGTGCGGGTGTGCGCTTCATCGGACGGTCACGCAACTGTACGAAGGCGCGGAAGTGGGCGGGTTGTCCCCAGGAATCACGCAGACGATGCGCTCTTCCTGATCCGTCCGCACGTCGTCCAGCTCGACGATGATCGGCCCGTGCGGGTCTGTGCGCGTCGTAGACACGTTCCACGAACCGTACGTCCGCGTTCCGAGGTCGTACGTCCGCCCACGCAGGTGCGGCGCGACGGGTGTCGCGTCCTCCGGAGGAGGCGGGATAGGAGCAGCGACAGAGGGCGGGGCAGCCTGTGCCGGAGGCGCCGACCGCTCACACCCAGGCACGATGAACGCGAAGAACAGCACCCAAGGCACCCCGAATATCACAGCCATCCCCGCAAGCTGAACCTTCTCGTCTTCGCCCATCGTCCCTCCTGCCCGTATATCTACTCTGTAGATAGGTCTGCGTCAAGCGGCAAACACGCATTACGCCTCGCGCGGCACGTACGCGGGCGCGTGCGCGAGGCTCTGACCGAGGGACGAGGTATCCAGCAAGAACCACGGTTCTTCCTGCATACTTCACGAGTTACCATAATAAGGTATTTCCGTACCCACCAGAGTCACGCGGCAACTCGAAGCGGAGAACCCCGAAAACCGGTATGGCACTCGACGCACCCCGTCCCGGTTCCCCGCGTGCTACCTTCTGGGTATCGCTTCTCTGGAGTCTCTCATGGCGGGTCGTCCCCTTCGCCGCCTCCGCATCAACGGGGTCATCCAGATCCCTGAAAAAGTGTTCAGCCTCGTTCAGGCGGCTCTCCAGTCAGCACTGCTGCAGCTGAGTGCACAGTCCTGGGATTCGGACTCCCCGCCCTCCAGTAAGAAAGATCCCGCGGCACAAGATCGCTCGCGGCGAGTACGCCGGGGGGTCTCGTTCGACGGCTTGACCGTGTACGGGCGACCCGTACCAGATCTTCTGTTGGAGGTACGGCGGTCGGTAGAAGGCTACGAGCGTAGCCCTTCTGGGGCGAGCGTGTTGGGGGGTTTTGGGCTCTTAGATGCGAAGCGCGACGCCCAAGCTGAGGCCAATGTGCGGGGCTACCTCGTCGCAGAGGGGGTCGGGTGGTCATCCCAGAGCGCTTTTCCGGATTGGTACGCGCGGGCTTCTGCAAAAAACACGATCCCGATAATCATACTCGCTGCGAGCCTGCGTACCCTCCAAGAGCCCAAGAAGTCTGCGTTAGAGGGCCCGATTGCGGCAACGTTGCGGCACGAGCTACGTCATTTCATTCAGTACATCATCTCCTCAGACGAAGCAACCAGGCCCATTCCGCCCCAAGACGTGCAGAGAGGCGGCCCTCCGAGGTTCGCGCGCGTGAGGCAGACGAGGTCGTCCGAACCTGAAACCGAACGCGCATCCATAGACCGGTACTACGTGTCGGATGTCGAATTTCAGCCACATATAGCCACTATCGCGGAGAAGTACGCCAAACGGGTTCGAGAT
>JBEIUO010000256.1:0-4833 GCA_040374335.1 Phycisphaeraceae bacterium | reverse complement strand
GTCGGAGTAACATCGGCGAAAGGCCCGGAGAGCCCGGGGACCAGCGGATGGCTGCCCGCCGGGTCGAGCGCGAGCAATCCGCTCGCGGATCGACCGTCGATCGCGCGGAAGCCCCCTCCGAGGATGGTCTTCCCCCTGTGCTCGACGACGGTCCACACGCTGCCCTCGGTCTCCGTGTTGGCGAAGATGCCGCCCTCGACAACCGACATGGACTGGAGTTCCTCGATGTCGTATCCGACCGGCGGGATCGGGCCCCTCAGCACCAGAGTGCCCAAGCTCGACCGCAGCACGCCGATGTTGACCATCGAGTATCCGGACGACTCAAGAATCAAGTTCCAGTGGATCAGATCGTTTGACTCGTACACCGCGCTGTAGTTCATGGGGGCGAGCCGACCCGCGGCGAACACGAGCGAAGTGCCTTGATACGAATGCGCTCCTTGGATCGGAAGATCGAGCCACAGGTCTGGGCCTCTCCATGCGCCGTCTGACCAGTGATCCATGCGACCGCCCGAGAAGCCGAACAGTCGACCGTCGTGGCACCAGAAACGCCCGTAACTCGGCGCGAACGGAACCCACGCGCCCGACTCGAAGCGCCAGAGTGTGAGTTGGCCACGGGTGTCGCGCCCCTGAGCCAGGAGTTCACCGTCGCAGGCGCTCAGCGGCGCATAGAGAGGTGCGAACGACCCATCGCCGAGGGGCTCCCATGCGCCCGACACGTAGCGGTAGATGCCCGCGCGTTCACCCGGCCCCGGCGCCGACGAGCGCCAGACGCTGGCGATGAGGTCACCATTCCAGATCACCGCGCCGCCGACGTTCTCTCGCCAACCACCGGGCAAGGGACGGAACTCCGCGCCATCCCAGAGCACGAACGAGTCACAGGCAACAGTGCCCGCGACACGCACGCCGTGCATGAGCAACTCCTCCGCGCGGGGCCCGGGCCCATCGGGATCCCAGAGCTGCAGCCCCATCGCGCTCGGGTACACACCGTTGTACCCGCAGCCGGGAACGACGGAGAGTTGGGGGCACTGCGCGAGCGCGGCTGTCGCGAGTGCGAGCGGGGTGGTTGTGATGAGGGCGCGGGCGAGCATGGGCCACCTCCGGGTTGGAGCTGACGCCATGGTAAGTTGAAGCTAACTCGGATGCAATACCCGCGCGAGGGTGAGGCGGATCAGGCTTCGACGTCGAGGCGGTTGCCTTGGTAGGCGACGGCGGCGGCGTTTTTGTCGGCGGGGTGGCGGTACATCGGGAGGATGTTGGGGTCGCGGGCGGGTTGTTGGGGTTGGGGAGAGTCGGAGAAGGGTTTGACGGAGACTTTGGCGGCGACGAGGTCCTGGAGGCGTTCGCGGACGGCGTCGTGGGCGCGGAGGGAGACTTGGTCGGGCTGCTGCGCCCGTGCCGCGGGTTGACCGACCATCTGGTCAACACGCGGCGCGGGGCGCGGCATGCTTGCGGCGTAGGCCTTAGCGGCGGCGAAGGGGATCGGTGCGGGGATGTTTGAAAGTTCCATGCTCAAGGGGAGTGTACATCGGCGTCGGGGTTGAGCGCGGGAGAAGAATGAGGAGTGAAAGAAAAGCCCCCGCGCAGGTTCTGCCTGTGCGGGGGGTTATTGGACGGGGAAGGCCATAGGCCATAGGCCTTAGGCCAGAGAGGTCACCGGGTGCGTACGGGGCTGAAGGGTGACCGGGGTTTCAAAGAGCGTTGGAGTTGGGGGTTGGAGATTTCAGATTTCAGAGTGTGGGTGGGTTAGTCGGCGTCGGCTTTGGGTTTGTAGGCGGAGATGATTTGGGCTTGGAGTTGGGGCGGGGTGCGTTCGTCGTGGCTGTACTCCATGGCGTAGTTGCCTGCGCCGCCGGTCATGCTCTTGAGTTCGTTGGCGTAGTTCTGGAGTTCGCTCATGGGGGCGACGACGCGGACGACGCAGACGTCGGCGCCGATCATGTCGGAGCTTTGGACGCGGCCGCGCTTGGTGGCGATGTGGCCGGTGATGTCGCCGACGTAGCGGCTGGGCGCGGTGACCTCGAGGGTGACGTAGGGCTCCATGAGGACGGGCTTGGCTTTGTTGATGGCGTCAATGAAGGCTCGCTTGCCGGCGGTGATGAAGGCGATTTCCTTGCTGTCGACGTCGTGGTACTTGCCGTCGTAGAGCACGGCGCGGATGCCGCTGAGGGGGTAGCCGGCGACGGCGCCTTCGCCCATGACCTGGCGGACGCCCTTCTCGACGGCGGGCCAGTACTGGCGGGGGACGGTGCCGCCGACGACTTCGGCGACGAACTCGAAACCGTCGGGGTGATCGGCGGGGAGGGGTTCGACGCGGAGGAAGACTTCACCGAACTGACCTGCGCCGCCGGTCTGCTTCTTGTGGCGGTGGTGGCCGTCGGCGGGGAGGGAGATGGTTTCTTTGTAGGCGACCTTGGGGGTGCTGGTGATGAGGTCGATGTTGGTCTGGTGCTTGAGCTTCTCGATGATGATGCGGAGGTGGAGTTCGCCCAGGCCCTTCATCACGGTCTGGCCGGTCGCGGCGATGCGCTCGACGGCGAAGCACGGGTCTTCGGCCATAAGGCGGTGCACCGTGGTGGAGAACTTGGCTTCGTCGGCGTGGTTCTTGAGCTCGACGGCGAGGCCGAACATCGGCTTGGGCAGCGGAAGGGGGATGAGGTGCACGGAGTCGAGCTCGTGGCTGTCGTGCAGGCAGGCGTTGAAGTGGATCTCGTCGATCTTGGCGATTGCGCCGATAGCGCCGGGGCCGATCTCCTGGACTTCGACGTGCTCCTTGCCCTGGAGCTGGTAGAGGTGACCGATCTTGATGGGCTTCTTGTGGTCGTCGATGAAGAGCTCGGTGCGGGCCTTCACGGTGCCCTGGTGGACGCGGAAGATGCCGAGCTTGCCGACGAAGGGGTCTGTGGTGACGCGGAAGATGTGGGCGAGGACCTTGGCGTTCGGGTCGGGCTGCGCGTGCCATTCCTTGTCGCCGGATTCGGCGGTGTCGCGCGTGGCGAACTCGGTGGGGTTGACCTCGAGGGGGCTGGGGCAGAGGCTGGCCAGCACGTGGAGAAGGTCGTCGATGCCTGCGCCGGTCTTGGCGGAGCAGAAGCAGATGGGGACTAGGTGCGCGTCGCCGAGGGCCTTCTCGAAGGCGGCGTGGAGTTTCTCGGGGTCGAAGCCTTCGCCCTTTTCGAGGTACTGCATGGTGAGGTCGTCGTCGACCTCGATGACCTGCTCGACGATCTGCTTGTGGGATTCGTGGACGGAGGAGAAGAGGGTTTCGTCTCCGGCGGCGTCGTTGCCGTCGTGCTCGAAGACGTTGATGACGCCGGACTTGTCCGGCTTGGGGAGGTTGATCGGGAGGCACATGACGCCGAAGCTCTCGCGGATCTGCGCGACGAGGCCTTCGATGTCGGCGTTGACTTCGTCGATCTTGTTCACGACGAGCATGCGCGGAATCTGACGCGCGGCGGCGATGGCCATGAGGCGGCGGGTCACGCTGTCGATGCCCTTCACGGCATCGATGGTGACGACGACGGTCTCGACCGCGGGGAAGCAGGCGATGGCGTGGCCGAGGACGTCGGCGAGGCCGGGGGTGTCGATCAGGTTGACGAGGTGGCCCTCGTAGTCAAAGTGCAGGACCGAGGGCGCGAGGCTGTGCTTGTGGAGCTTCTCCTCGTCGGTGAAGTCGCTGACGGTGTTGCTTTCTGCGATTGTTCCGAGTCTCTTGGTCGCGCCGGTGGCAAAGAGCAGCCGCTCAGCGATGCTGGTCTTTCCCGATCCACCGGCGCCCGTAAGGACCACGTTGCGGATATCGACGGGAGAACGCGTAGGCATGAGACACCTCCTCGGAGGATGGAACTGGGTTGTCTGCTCCGCCCTTTGCGGAGCGTTGCATGAGCAGTGTACCCAGCCCGTCAAGGGTAAGACACCTACTTGTCCGGAAATGCGTTCGATGTGGGTGCGCGGCGGGCGAGTTTTCGCCAGAGTCGCTCCATGGGGCCTGCGCCGAAATGCCTTTGCCACAAGGGGCTGAGGACGAGTTGGAGGATCCAGACGGGGATTGTGAAGAGCCAGAGTTCGGCCATCCAGAACTGACCGAAGAGGCCGAAGGTCCGGAAAGTGATGATGGCGAGCACGGTGTGCAGAAGGTAGTTGCTGAGGGACATGCGGCCGACTGCCGCGAGGCGCTGGGTGATGGCGGAGTTGGGGTGGGTTGAGGCGAAGCGGATGACGAGTGAGGCGAAGGCGAGGCAGAGGGCGAGGCTGCCGACGTAGTTGAAGTGACCGTCGATGAGGAAGAGTTGGACGAAGTCGAAGTCGTGCGCGAGGAGGCGTGCGACACCGACGGCGACGAGTGGCGCGCCGATGACGAGGCCGATCGCGGCGAGGGTGTTCATCCTGGCGGCGGGCCAGTGGCCGGAGAAGAAGCGGGTTTTGACGAGGGCCATGCCGAGGAGCATCATGGCCATGGGGCGCCAGATGAACATGGCGAAGAAGATGGCTTGCATGCCGAGTGCTTCTTTGGCGTTTTCGGTGAAGGCGCCGAGGAAGCCGGTGCGCATGACGGCGATGTGGCGGGCGGTTTCTTCGATGGGCTTTGAGAAGTCTGCGGAGGCTTCGGTCCAGGCTTCGAGCATGCCCTTTTGTTCAGGGGAGGGTGTGCCGCCGGCGGCGATGATGGTCTGGGCTTCTTGCGCGGCGGAGCGGAGCCAGTGGAAGAGTGCGCCGAATCCGGACTGGATGATGAGCGGGAAGAGGAAGAGAAGCGTGGCGAGGATGCAGAGGGTGAGAGGCCCAAAGCGGCGGAGTGGGTAGAGGAGCATGCCGCTGACGGCGTAGAGGGTGAGG
>JBEIUO010000818.1:0-1494 GCA_040374335.1 Phycisphaeraceae bacterium | reverse complement strand
GTGTGCGTGCGTGAGCACGTCACCGCGCCCGGCACCCTACCGCGCTCTCGCACCCACCCACACCGCAAGCCCCGACAGCACCGTGACCAGCACGCACAGCGGCAGATACCCCGCCACCGTCACCGGGATCGTCCACAGATGCGTCGCCAGCCAGAACGGCAACAGCCCAAGCAGAGACGCCAAAATCTGGCGCTTCTTCGCCTGCTCCAGAATCCGCACCGCCAGCGCCACCGGCACCAGCGACACAAACGCCAGCGGCCACAGATTCCCCGGCGGCAACGCCAGCCACAGCAGCGCTGAATGCGCAAGCAGGCAAAGCCCAGCGCGGAGCGCAAGCTTCGGGCCTCGAACAGTCGTTTTCAACTCAGGCGTGGGTGCGGTCACTTCCCAGTGTAGTCGATGATCCGCGCGATCTCGGTCCGCAGATTCTGCCTCGACACCACCTTGTCAACCAGTCCGCTCTTCAGCAGGAACTCCGACCGCTGGAACCCCTCCGGCAGCTCCTGCCGGATCGTCTGCTGGATCACCCGCGGCCCCGCAAACCCAATAAGTGCCTCGGGCTCCGCGAGGATCACGTCGCCCAGCATCGCGAACGACGCCGTGACGCCACCCGTCATCGGGTCCGTCAGCACCGAGATAAACAGCCCGCCCGCGTCGTCGTACCGCGCCAGCGCCGCCGACGTCTTTGCCATCTGCATCAGCGACAGCCCCGACTCCTGCATCCGCGCGCCGCCGGAGCAGCTCACGATGATCAGCGGCAGGTTCGTCCGCGTCGCTTCTTCGATCCCACGCGTGATCGTCTCGCCCACCACCGAACCCATCGACCCCATCATGAACGTCAGGTCCAGGCAGCACACCATCGCCTCGCGGCCCTTGATGAACATCCGCCCGGCCTTGATCGCGTCCACAGCCCCCGTCTTGATTTGCTCCGCTAGCAAGCGGTCCTTGTACGCCTTCAGATCCCGGAAGTTGAGCGGATCCGTCGGCGAAAGCCCCGTAAACATCTCCACAAACGAGTCCGGGTCCGCCAACTGCCGTACCCGCTCCGTCGCCGAAATCCGGTGGTGATACGAGCACTCCGGGCACACATGCAGATTCGCCTCGAGGTGCCGGCGGTACACCATCTTCTCGCAGCTCGGACACCGCAGCCAAAGACCTTCCGGGATCGCCGCGCGACGCTGGGGCCGAACTTCGTTCCACGTCCGTGCGGATTCAGAGGTTTGCTTTGCCATGCTCAATAACCCTTCACTCAAGCTCTCGCCCGTGTTGCCGTCCGGGGCGCGACGGGGAGATCCTTCAGTTTACTTGATTCAACCAACACCGCCGCGACAAGTTGCTCCCCACCAGTTGTGCCGTCTTCCCCGCCCCCCGTTTCAGGCTCCAGCAGCTTCCACAAATCCGCCAACGCCCGACTCTCCGCCCAACACCGCAGCAGCCCCCACGCCAACGGCCTCACCACCACCGCCCCGTGCTGCGCATCCGACGCAACCTTCC
>JBEIUO010000368.1:0-3826 GCA_040374335.1 Phycisphaeraceae bacterium | reverse complement strand
CTCGGAGCCCTTTTCCGCAACCTGCCCAAGTCCGAAAACGTCAGCCCCCGCTGGTGGGACGGCGCACCCAACCCGCCAACCTCCCTCCACCTCACGCCCTCCCGCCAAACGGAACCGCTCACCATCCCCGCCACTGCCTGGGACATCCGCACCATCGCCACCGCCTTCCTCCCGCTCCTCCTGGTCGACATCACCGTCTGGACCTACCCCAACCAGCTCCTGCCCCAACTCGCCATGCTCCCCAGCATCGCCGGCCTCATCTACTTCCAAACCCGCGCCACCTTCTTCGACCTCCTCATAAAGCGCGGCGCCGTCCTCGGCGCACTCCTGCTGCTGGCCCTCCTCGCCGCCCCCTCCCTGGGGGCGGCCTTCGCCGTTTTCGGCCTCGTCGCCGTCTACGCCTTCTTTCTCGCCGTCGGCCCCATCGATACCGCCCTCGACCGCCTCGTCTTCCGCCGGCCCGACTACCGCCAAACCCTCGCCGACATCTCCGGCGGCATCGCCAAATGCGCCACCACCCAAGCCGCCATCGCCCACGTCACCCAAACCCTCGCCCCCGCCCTCCACGCCGAATGGGTCCGCTTCGGCCCCACCCCGGACCCCGCCGCCGCGGCCATCGCCACCCTCCCCAACCGCGGCGTCCTCTCCCTCGGCCCCCGCCGCCGCGGCCGCCCCTACCAGTCCCAGGACGCAACCTTCATCGACGGCGTCGCCGCTCACCTCGCCGCCGCCCTCGAAGGCTTCGACGCCCGCGCCGAACGCCAACTCGCCGCCGAAGCCGAACTCCGCGCCCTCCGCGCCCAGATCAACCCCCACTTCCTCTTCAACTCCCTCAACTCCCTCGCCGACATGGTCAAGGACTCTCCCCTCACCGAACAAGCCGTCCTCAACCTCGCCCGCATTTTCCGCTACGCCCTCGACTCCACCCGCCAGCCCACAGTCCCCCTCGCCGACGAGGTCCGCTTCCTCACCTCCTATCTCGACATCGAGCGCCTCCGCTTCGAGGACCGCCTCACCTACACCCTCGACTGCCCAGCCGAACTCGGGGCCCTCCTTGTCCCACCCATGCTCATCCAGCCGCTCGTCGAAAACGCCGTCAAACACGGCATCGCCCCCCAACTAAATGGCGGCGCCATCGCCATCACCGTCGCGATGCCAGCCGCGGATCGGATCCTGGTCACCGTAACGGACACCGGCCCCGGCTTCACCCCCAACCAACCCGCAAAAGGCGTCGGCCTCTCCAACGTCCGCCAACGCGTCGAAGCCCTCCCCAACGGCCGCTTCACCATATCTGGAACCCGAGCAGGCACAAGCGTTACCCTCGAATGGAGCCTCCCATGCGAGTCCTGATCGTCGACGATGAACGCCGCGCCCGCGAACGCCTCGCCCGGCTGCTAACAGCCTTCGAGGGCCTGACCATTGCGGGCGAAGCGGCCAACGGCCTCGAGGCCATCGAGCAAGTCCAGACCCTCCGTCCCGACGCCCTCTTCCTCGACATTCAGATGCCCGGCATGGACGGCTTCGAGGTCCTCGAGAACCTGCCCGCCCGCCCCCACGTCGTCTTCGTCACCGCCTATGACCAGTACGCCCTGCAAGCCTTCGCCGCCAACGCCCTCGACTATCTCCTCAAGCCCGTCGAGCCCGAACCCCTCGCCCGCGCCGTCGCCCGCCTCCGCGAGCGCCAGTCGAATGTCGACGCCCTCCTCGCCTCCCGTCCGCCCCTGAAGCGCCTCGTCGGCAAGCACCAACAGCGCCTCCACGTCCTCCCCATCGAAACCATCTCCCACGTAATCGCCGAAGATGAACTCGTCTTCGCCATCACCGTCGAAGGCCGATATCTATTGAACGCCACCCTTCGCGACCTCGAAGCCCGTCTCGACCCCGACCAGGTCGTCCGCGTCCACAAGAGCGCCATCGTCAACCTCGCCAAGGTCGCCGAGATCGACCCCGATACCCGCTCCAGCGGCTCCGTCCGCCTGACAACCGGCGAGACCCTGGAACTCAGCCGCCGCTATGCCGCCCGGCTCCGCGAGCTCCTGGGCTGGTAGCGCCGCCCCGCACCCCAAAGTCCACCCCGCTCAGCATGCGCCGTGCGCCGGCTCGATTGCCGCCTGGCATCCCTGATGCCCGCCCGCCGCCGCGCCGTCAGGCTCAACAAGCGCCTGGGCTGGTAAACTAACCCTGCACCCCCATGTCCATCTCCCGTCGCCATTTCTTCTACGGCTCGCTCGCCGCCAGCGCGGTCAACGCCGCCCCCACGCTCAAGTCCCTCGGCTATAAATCGCCCTCGGAAAAGCTCAACATCGCCGCCATCGGCTCCGGTGGCAAAGGCTTCACGGACCTGAACGGCTGCGCCGGAGAAAACATCGTCGCCCTCTGCGACCCCGATGACAAGCGCGCCGAACGTGCCTTCAAACAGTTCCCCAACGCCCCGAAGTACAAGGACTTCCGGGTGATGCTCGACAAGCACAAGGACATCGACGCCGTCCTCGTCTCCTGCCCCGATCACATGCACGCCACCGCCTCCATGTGGGCCATGGCGCGCGGCAAGCACGTCTACTGTCAGAAGCCGCTCACCCGCACCGTTTGGGAGGCCCAGCAGCTCACCGCCGGCGCCGCCAAATACGGCGTGGCCACGCAGATGGGCAACCAGGGTTACTCCAACGCCGGCGCCCGCGAGTGCGCTGAGATCATCTGGAGCGGTGAGATCGGCAACGTCACCGAAGTCCACGCCTGGACCGACCGGCCCGGCACCTACTGGCCGCAGGGCACCGGCGTGGAACCCAAGACCGAAGCCGTCCCGGCACACCTGGATTGGAACGCCTGGCTCGGCGCCTCCCCGGACCGTCCGTACAGCCCGGCCATCGCCCCGCGCAGCTGGCGCGCCTTCCCCGAATACGGCTGCGGCGCCATCGGCGACATGGCCTGCCACATCATGGGCACGCCCAACATGGCCATGCGCCTCTCGCTCACCGGCCCCACCTCCGTCGAGTGCATCAAGAAGGAAGGCGTCGGCAAGCATACCTTCCCCAACCAGACCGTCATCCGCTTCGACTTCCCGGCCCGCGGCCCGCTGCCGCCCGTGAAGGTCTTCTGGTACGACAGCCTCAAATCCATGCCCAAGTTCGAGGGAGTCCCGGCCGGCGAACTGATCGGCGACAAGGACAACAACGGCAGCCTCTTCATCGGCGACAAAGGTATGGTCACCACCGGCTGCTACGGCGAGCGCACCCGCGTCCTGCCCGACGCGCGGATGAAGGACTACAAGCTCCCGGCGCAGCTGCTCACCCGCTCCCCCGGCCACTACCGCGACTGGCTCCGCGCCTGCAAGGGCGGCGACCCGGCCTGCTCCAACTTCTCCGTCGCCGGGCCCTTCGTCCAGTGGATGCTGCTGGGCGTGATCGCCATGAAGGTGGACGGCAAGCTGGAATGGGACAACGCCGCCAGCCGCTTCACCAACAACAAGGAAGCCAACGAGCTGCTGAAGCCGGTCTTCCGCAAGGGCTGGCACTTCGTCGGCTAACGGGCCGGCGCGGCGAATAACTGCACGATAACCGGGCCATCGGGGCCGCTGGCGACACCAACGCCGGTCTCCGAAAAGGCCCGGTTTCGTATGTTGGCACGATGCGGCGGGCTTCCCAGCCAGCCGCGCTCCAGGGTCTCGATGGTCCTCTGCCCGGCGGCCAAGTTCTCGGCCACGCTGGCATAGCGGTAGCCCTCGGCGCGGATGAAGTCCCACGGCGTGCGGCCGTCCGGAGTATTGTGACTGAAGTAGCCGCGACGGGCCATATCGTCTGCCTTGGCCTGCGCCGCCCGGGCCAGCGGG
>JBEIUO010000611.1:0-2610 GCA_040374335.1 Phycisphaeraceae bacterium | reverse complement strand
CGGTTCTCCGCGACCAATCTCGCCAGTTCGATCAGCAGCGACATCCGCATCGGAGTCGCGTACCCCGAAGCCAGCTACACGCTCTGGAGCGCGGCGGGCGGCGGCGTGAACTCGCTCGAGAACAATGCAGGACTGAACTCCGCGGTCCCCCGCACCGGGAACGCGACTGTCTTTGGTGCGGGCTTCATGGACTTCGAGGAGACCGGTGCTGGCGCGACCGCGGTCTTCACCAATGTGCTTGTGGGCGCTTTCGCCGCGTACGACCCGTCGCTCCCCTCTCGGCTGTACGTGACGCGCATCGTCGGGGCGCACAACTCCGTGGGCTCCACGATCGCCGACACCTCCCAGTTCGGATACGGCGCGGTCGATGCCTCGGGCAACCTCGTCTTCCGCGCCGACGGCTTCGGCGTGCTCGCCACGACCTCGCAGATCACCGGCGATTCGCTTTTCCGGGTCAAGCTCCCGCTTCGCTCCATCGCGACCAACGCCATCAACGCCACCGGCGGCGCTGACACCGGCGCGACCGATCGCCTGCTGAACAACGACGCGACGACGCACAATGCCCCCGCCTTGATCCCCGCTTCGCTGGCGGGCCGCTCTGTGCTGCTGAGCCCCAACTTCGTTGGTCAGCTCCGGGCCGAGACCGCCGTCAACACCACGACGACCACCACTTCGCACCGCACCGGTGCCGCGGAACACCGCGCGCAGGCGACCGTCATCGCACGCAACGTGTTCCCCGGCTCGGTCGCGACCGGCGCGATGCCGGTGCGCGTGACAACGGGTGACCGCACGAACGCGGTGAGCGTCTTCGGCCTCTCCACCGCCGGTGCCGTGACCGCTTCTCGAGTTGTCACCCTTCCCGGCACGCTTTCCGACTCCTGCGCCGGGTACCAGTGGCCGATGAACGCCGGTGAGATCCGCGGGTACGACAGCCAGATAACCTTCCGCGGCGGTGGCGCTCCCGTCGCCGTCGGGATGGATGCGAACGGCAATGCGCTTGTCGCGGCGACTGTGTACAACGGTGGAGATCCCATCGCCGACAATCCGTTCAACGCCGTCGCGGTCGCACGCTTTGATCCCGCCGCCGGTGGCTCGCCGGTCACATGGTCGCTCGCGGCGTGGGTGGACTCGATGGCCATGACCGGCAAGGCGATCCTGGGCGACGTCGGCCTCGACGGTGCGCCCGGTTCCGGCGATACCGGTGAGGGCGACGGCGTGATCGATGGTTCCGACGCGCCCGTCGGCCGCCTCGCTTCCATGCTTGAGACCTCCCTCGGTGTTTCCGGCCCGTCGATGTCCTCCGTTGGCATGGACTCCGCCGGGAACATCTACTTCCTGTCGTCCGTCCGCCGGAACCGGTGGACCGGCTCGCAGGTTGTTTCCGAGACCACGCTCGGGCTTGTTCGCGGCGTGTACGAACCCGCGACGTTCTGCTACCGCCTCGAACTCGTGCTCGCCTCGGGCGATGTCTTCGCGGGCCAGAACAGCAGCCGCAACTACAAGCTCGTCACCCTCAACGTGGCCGATTCCGATTCCCTCTCGTCCGCTTCGCTCTGGTCGGGCAGCGTGAGCAGCGCTCCGTGGAACGGCGACGCCGCGGCGGCCTCGACCCCTGTCTCCCCCGCCAACCTCGGTGGCCTCGCGATTTCGGCCCGCGTGCTGTACGACACCAACAGCGACGGCACCTACGAGGACCCCACGGCCCTCGGCGGCAACACGGCGAGCGTGGATGAGGCGTACAACGTGCTGCTCTACGTCGGCAACATCGAAGTCCCGGGCTGCCCCTCCGACTGGAACCACGACGGCGGGGTCGACGGCGACGACGTGATCGCGTTCTTCACCGATTGGGACCTGAGCAACGCCGACTACAACGGCGATGGCGGCACCGACGGCGACGACGTCATCGGCTTCTTCGGCGATTGGGACTCGGGCTGCTGATCCGACGCGCGATCAGGTGTTCGGCGTAAAGCGACGGAGCTCCGCCAGCGTCTGCTGCAACTGCCGCTGGAGGATGCTCACCTTGAGCAGCGACCGCACGCGCGTCAGCAACTCGAGGCGGTTCACCGGCTTGGTCAGGAAGTCGTCCGCGCCCGACTCCACCGCACGCTCGACGTCTGAGACTTCGTTGAGCGCGGTGACCATCACGATCGGGATCGACTTCGTCGCAGGATTCCCCTTCAGGCGCGAGCACACCTGAAACCCGCTCATCCGCGGCATCATGACGTCCAACAGGATCAGGTCCGGCACTCCTGCCGCGACCGATTCCAACGCCTCAACACCATCGCGTGCAGTGCTCAGCTTGCAGCCCAGGTCTTCCATGTAGGCGTGGAGCAACTCCAGGTTCTGCTCGTTGTCGTCAACCAACAGAACGGTGCAGCCTGAGATGTCCTGAATGCCGGGGTCGGGGTGCGTCATGGGGGATTGTTTCCTGGCTGTTGAGGGGAAGTTGGGGATCGGAGCCGTCCGAGAATCGCATTCTAACCCCGGCCGCGACCCCGGGAAGCGGGAAGTGGGGCGTTCGAGAATCCGGCGGATCTTCGTGGACAACACCGGGTACCCCGCGGATAATTGCTCCGACGCATATTCGCGAGGTTGACCTGACTCTGAAGG
>JBEIUO010000394.1:0-3703 GCA_040374335.1 Phycisphaeraceae bacterium | reverse complement strand
TCTACGGAAAGATCACCGGCGCGGTCAAGGGCGTCGCGACCGTGAGCGAGGCCCTCGTCGACTCGATGAAGCAGATGGCCGGTGTCATCGTCATGTGCTTCTTCGCCGCGCAGTTCATCGAGTGCTTCAAGTACAGCCAGCTCGATCTCATGGTCGCCTACACCGGCGGTCAGATCCTCGCCTCAGCGGGCCTCCCCACACCGGTGCTGCTCGTCGCCCTCATCCTGATGACGACCCTGATCAACCTGCTGATCGCCTCCATGAGCGCGAAGTGGACCGCCCTCGCCCCCGTCGTCGTCCCCATGATGATGATGCAGGGCATGAGCCCCGAGCTCGTGCAGTGCGCCTACCGCATCGGCGACAGTTGCACCAACGTCCTCACTCCCCTCAACGCCTACATCGTCCTGATCATCGTCGCCGCCCAGCGGTACAAGAAGTCCTTCGGCCTGGGAAGCGTGGTCGCCCTGATGCTCCCCTATTCGATCGCATTCCTGATCGCCTGGACCCTGCTCCTGCTGCTCTGGGTCTGGCTGGGCCTCCCTCTCGGCCCGGGTGCCCCGCTCTGGTATTCCCCCTCCCCGGCCCAGGGTTGATTTTCGCTCCCAGCGAGCCAAGCATTACGACCCATCCGGAGAGGTGGCAGAGCGGCTGAACGCGCTGGTTTCGAAAACCAGTATGGGCCTCGGTCCATCGGGGGTTCGGATCCCCCCCTCTCCGCTTCCAGCAGCCCCCGCCTTCGGGGGCTGCTCTCGTTTTCAATCACACCCCAACATGCGGCTCCAGCCGCTTCACCAGGTCCGGCTTCGGGGCATAACCCACCCACGAATCCACGACCTGCCCCTTCTTCACAATCATCAACGCCGGAATGCTCCGCACGCTGTACTTCGACGCCAGCTCCGGGTTCTCATCCACGTTCACCGCCGCGACCTTGATCTTGCCGCTCATCTCCTCCGCCAACGCCTCAACGATCGGCTTCAGCATCCGGCACGGAGGACACCACGGCGCCCAGAAATCCACCAGAACCGGTAGCTCGCTCTCCAGCACCTGGCTCCCGAACGTCGCCGAACTCGGATTCAGAATCTCGCTCATGTCTCGTTCCTTTCAACACCTCTGATGCCGCTCCCGCCTTCTCGGTTCCAACCCGCAAGCAGTGGGGGAGCAGTATCACCAAAGGGCCCTCACCTTAGGGGACCGCCACCACCCCCGCTTGCCCCTCTCTCCCAAACGCATCCATCCCCCGCACCGACACCGCGTTCAGCGCCCCCGCCCCCGTCGTCCCACGCAGCGGCACCTCCTGCACGCCCGCCCCCTCCGCCCCCTCCGCCGGGGCCACCACCATCCGCCACGTCTCCCCGTACCGCGCCCAGATCACCCATCGTTTCGCGGCGGTCCCCTTCGCCGCCGACACCCGCACCCGCATCCACTCGCCCTCACCCTTCAACACCTCCACGCCCGGGGCACCCGGGGCCTCGCCCTCCGCCAGCCACGGGCTTGCGGGCACCAGCGCCGGGTCCCGGTACGGCCCGCTCCGCAGCGCGTCCGCGATCCCCCGCCGATTCTGCACCAGCGCCACCGCCGAGAAGTGGATGTTCCCCGTCGCCCCACCCGCTCCCCGCGCCGACGCCCGCGTCGCCTCCACCTGCTTCACGATCTCCTCCGGCAGCCACGTCGCCGTCCCCGCGGGCGCGTCCGCCGGCTCGATCCTGCTCGTGTAGTTGCCGATCCACAGGTGCCGCTGCCGATCGTTGTTCGCGATCCACCAGTCCTGGAGCCTCGCGTACGACTGCTTCGCCGAATCCACCGACCAGTACAACTGCGGCGAGCAGTAGTCCAGCCACCCGCTCCTCAGCCACAGCCGCGCATCCGCGCTCAGCCTCTCGTACGCGTCAAACCCCTCGATCCCCGGCGGGTATCCCGGTCGCCAGATCCCAAACGGGCTGATCCCCACCTTCACCTCCGGCTTCGCCTTCTTCACCCGCTGGTACAGCTCGCGCATGAACCCGTCGATGTTCGACCGCCGCCAATCCGAACGTCCCAGCTTTCCGCCCGCCGCGACGTACGCCCCGTACGGCTGCTCATCGGGGAACGGCAGCGATCCCTTCGGATACGGGTAGAAGTAATCATCCAGGTGCACCCCGTCCACGTCGTACCGCGAGACCACATCCATGATCACCCGCAGCGAGTGCTCCCGCGCCGCCTCTACCCCTGGGTCGAGCCACAGGAAGGTGTCGTACGACCGCACCCACTCCGGGTGCGTCCTCGACACATGCCCCGCCCCGTCCGGCTTCTCGCTCTTGAAGTGCCGCGCGCGAAACGGGTTGAACCACGCGTGCAACTCCAGCCCCCGCGCGTGCGCCTCCTTGATCCACGTCGCGAGCGGATCGTACAGCGGCTGCGGCGGCTTCCCGCTCTCCCCCGTCAGAAACTCCGACCACGGCTCAAGCTCCGACGGATACAACGCGTCGCACGCCGGCCTCACCTGCAGCACGATCGCGTTCAGGTTGCAACGCGTCGCCATGTCCAGAATCCGCCCCATCTCCTCCAGCTGCGCCTCCTGCGACAACCCCTTCGCGCTCGGCCAGTCGATGTTCGCCACCGATGCCACCCACACCCCGCGAAACTCCCGCGACGCCTCCGGTGCCCGTACCTCCGGCGCAGCACGCCACTCCTGGCCCCACGCGCACGCACCCGCAACCATCGCCACCAACGCAATCAGGTAAGCTCTCATCGTCCCAAAGGTTACCGCCCTCGCCCACTCCCCGCCGCCCCGTACCCTCAACCCAGTGACCGCTCCCACCCGCATCCTCGGCATCGACCCCGGCCTCCGCCTCACCGGCTACGGCTGCCTCGACACCCTCCCCGCCTCCGAGTCCATCGTCGAAGCCGGTGTCCTCCGACTCGGCCGCGCCTCCGCCTCCTCCCCCCTCCACACACCCACCCTCCCAACTCCCCCCCTCGACATCACCTCCATCTCCGCCCGCCTCGCCGAACTCGACCGCGACCTTCGCCTCCTCCTCTCCCGTCTCAAACCCTCCATCGTCGCCGTCGAACAACTCTTCGCCCACCCCAAACACCCCGCCACCGCCATCACCATGGCCCACGCCCGCGGCATCATCCTCCTCGCCGTCAAAAACGCCGTCCTTCAACTCATCGAGATCCGCCCAAACGAAATCAAGAAAAGCCTCACCGGGTACGGCCACGCCGCGAAGGGCCAGATGCAGGACGCCATCCAGGCCTACTTCCGCCTCGAGTCCACCCCAAAGCCCCCGGACGTCGCCGACGCCCTCGCCATCGCCCTCTGCGCGGCATCCAAACACCACCGAGGTCTCCCAACCTCAACCCCCCCGCCGAAAGAAATCCCCCCGCTCCCTCGCCGCGCTCCCGCCGGACGTGCGCAAGCAAATCGAACAAGACCTCGAGAGGTAGCTTTGGCTTTCCAGCCAAAGCGTTCTCGCACGCCTCCGGCGTGCGGTTGCACTGCCGACCCCACCACGCCGCGCCAAACAACACCGCGCACGCACCCCTCATCGCCCGCTTCAGGCGCACGCCCGTTGCCGGTGGCGCAGCGAGCCTTGCGAGCCAGCCACCGGTAGCCCTCATAGTTCCTCTCCGCCCGACGAAGGGCGGAAGCACTCACCCCACCTCCGTGACTTTGGCTTTCCAGCCAAAGCGTTCTCGCACGCCTCCGGCGTGCGGTTGCACT
>JBEIUO010000441.1:0-3392 GCA_040374335.1 Phycisphaeraceae bacterium | reverse complement strand
GGTCGAGTTGCCAGCGCCGCGAACAAGGACGCCCGATGGGACGGCATAAGGCGACGCTGGAGCGCCCGCCGAGGTCAAGTTGTAGGTGCCGGGGCGGATCCAGATGTCGCCAGGAGACGCGGTGGCGGCAGCAATCGCCGCCGCGATCCCAGCACCGTTTCCGGTGTCGGGAATGTACTGAAATCCCCCCGACGAGTACGCCGTCGCGCTGTCGCCCTTCGGCACGTTGCCAACGAGATACTTCGGAGCAAAGTGATCTTGCGAGCCCGGAGGCGGCGGGCCGCCACCTACCGCGGAGGTGAGCGGAAAGTGGATCTCGTAGATGCTCGCCATGTCAGGTCGTCCCGACCTGCCAGTTCAGGTCGATGGCAAACTGCGGATTCGGATCCCCGTCGCCAGAGACGACGCACTCGTAAGTGAAACCGAGCGCGTAACCGTGAGAGACGTACATGAACGACGCGGTGCGACCAAGGCCTCGCTGACCTGTCAGCAGGGTCTGCTGAAAAGCGGGAGAGTTCGGATCCTGAAGATCAAGCTCCCACACCTCGTCCACGAAGATCGAAGTGCTGTGGCGCGGAGGAGCCGCCGCTGGAGGGTTGACCGACTGCCACTCGCTGATGTCGATCATCTTGACCACGGGGTACCAGACGGCTCGGTTGTTCGCGGCCGTACCTCCACCGAACTCCAGCTGGTCGTTCCCGGTCCACCCTCCAGATCCGCCAGGACCGCGAAACTCGTCTCCCTGACGAAGGAACCAAGGCTTCAAGCGGATGTTGCTCACCCATGAATCGAAGACCGGGGGACGCCCACCGCCCTGCACGAAGCCGTTGTAGACCGTGAGCGAGAACAAAATCTGCTGACCCGGCCGGAACGCATCGAGCGACGTTACGGGGGTGATCGTCCCGTTTTCGATGTCCGAAGACGCAGAGGGGCCCAGCGTGATCGGAGCGAACGTGTTGCCTTGCGAGTAGCGCAGCAGGTTGCCGTACTGAGCTACGGCTTCCCTGGGGAAACTTCTTCCGAGTTCTGCTCCGCGCTTCATCGCTTTCGGTTCCTTGGAGCGGGTTGGTTGAACGAGGACGACTGGATCTTCTCGCGCCAGCACGCCGAGCAGTGGACCGCTCCGTAGTCGGTCGTGATCTTGACCGAAGAACCGACCTCTCCGCAAGAGGCGCAAGCAAAATCTTCCTCGTCAGGCCGAACCTCCCCGATCTCGGCGTCGGGAAAGACTGCCGCAAGCAGGCTCTTCACGCGCACCGCCGCTCGCGGCAGCGCGGACAACTCCGGGCCCTGCACGCCTGTCTCGCGGGCCTTCGTCGCGGCCTGGAAGGCGCTGGTCAGCACGCGCACCTCGGACCACGAGAACACCCCGCCCTTGCCGATGGTCAGCTGCTGGCCGTCGAACGGGAACGAGTAGCTCAGGCCCAGCCATTCGGCGGTCTGCATGTCCAGGCCGGTCAGCAGGTCGGGTCGGTCGGCACGGATGGCCTCGCAGACCAGCGCTTCGAGCCGGGACAGGAAGACCTCGCCCTCGCGCTCGGTCAGCGGTCTGCGCGTGCTTGCGTCGGCAAGCTCCGCGACCTCGCGCGCCCAGTCCCTCGGCCACTGCACGGCGCGCTCGGGGTCGCGCCCCCAGGCGATGAGGGCGTCGGGCACCGTCAGGGTCGAGATGGCCTCCACGGGCGGAGGCGGAGCAGGGGCTTGGCGGCGGGCGACTCGCATCAGAACGGAACCTCGGAGCGGGTGGGGGCGTAGTTGTCGATCAGCCGCTCCAGACGGAGCGGGTTGCCGAAGCACTCGACGCCGTGGCTCTGAGCGGGCATCCAGGGGCGGCGCACCGATCCCCGAATCAGGTTGGGCGGCAAGTCGGACAGGAACAGGCGCAAGGCTTGCCGGTACACCCAGGACCAGCGCACCCGCTGCTCCAGGGTCGGCCAGTTGGTCGGCGGGTACGCCACCCGGTCGGCAAGGCGGCCCCAGAGGGGCCCCGGATCGGGCGAGGGTCGGGGCGGCACGGCTTGGGTCAGGGGCGGCAAGGTCGGGGGGGATGACCGTGGGGTTTGCTCTCCCTGATCTCTCTTAGAGCAATCTCCACGCTCATAGGTACTTGCGACATACCAAGCGCCTTCGAGAAGTTGGCACAGGTCGGCGCAGCTTGGCTCGGCAAGAAGTGCGTGGCAGAAGACGTGGCTCCAGCATCCCACCTGTCGGTACACCTCGCCGATGGCGGTCGCCATCTCGCGTGCCGACACGAACCCCAGGATGCCCTGGTTGCTCTCCAGCCTCATGCCGCGGTCGAGGGTTTCGGTGGCGTAGGTCATGCCCATGCCGCCTTCGTCCAGGGCCACGGTGGCGCTCGTTGCCGCCAGAAGCTCGCCGGAGAGGGGCACCTGATGCCCGAGCACCCAGGCCCGTTTCTGCCGCGCGGCCGGGATTGCTGGCCGGATGCGGTGGACGGCCTGGGCAAGCTCGTCGGTGGCCTTGCGCTCGAAGGCGGACAGGAGGGCCGGGTGTGCAGCCGCCATCGCCCCGGCGAAGGTGGTCTTGCCGGTGCGCTCCGAGCCCCACCCCCAGAACCGGACGCGCGGCGCACCAGGGTTTGCCGAGAGAACGCGGGCGTTTGCCTCGTGGACGAGTCCCCCGGTGTTCGGTACGAACTCTGTCACAGCCATGAACGTGTCGAAGTCGCGGTAGCCGTCCTTGCCGCGGCCGGAGCCCCAGTGCTCCACGGCCCAGTCCTTCAGATCGAACTCGACGCTCTTGTGCTGCATCCACTCGGCCAGCCACTCCTTCGTGGCGAGGTGCGTGTAGAGCAGGACCGTGCGGCCTGATTCCAGGGCCAGGATGGGCCGGACATGCTCTTCGAGGTGGGCGAGGAAGCGGTCCTTCTCTGCGAAGTCGGCGGAGGAGATTTTCGTGATCAGCCGGACGAGAACGCTCGACGGCGGCCATTTCGCCCGGTGGTTCACGACGTCCACCTGCCCCTTGCGGCGAAAGCGGTCGAACAGGTACTCGTAGTGGCCCACGTCCGCGTAGGCGTCGCCCACGACGACGTTGGACTCTCGCGCGGCGAAGGGGATGGCTTGGTGCAGGCGGATGACCCCGTGCGCCTTGCCGGGCGTGCTGGGGTCGGAGCCCTCTTCGAGGACGAGGTCTGCGTGGATTTTGTAGGCGAAGTCGGGGTTCGCGATGCCCTCGGACACGGCGACGTCGCGCGCCGTGACCTCGTTCAGAAGCTGCTGCGACATGGCCGAGAGCCAGCGGTGCGGGTAGCGCCTGGAGATCGTCTTGGCGTCGGCCCCCATCAGTTCGCCCTTGCGGGGCACCTTCACGCTGCTCTCGTTGACGACCTGGGCCAGGACGGTCTGGAGGTCATAGCCAAGCCCGTTTGC
>JBEIUO010000197.1:0-5576 GCA_040374335.1 Phycisphaeraceae bacterium | reverse complement strand
GTTCGCGGCCGAAGAAGTAGCCGACAGCGCTGAAGTCGGCGGCGGTGGCGGGGGTGCAGGCTTCCCAGCGGCCCTTGCAATCGGTGCGTGGGTGAACGGTGAACTCGCGGTTCACGGTGAAGAGGCGGAGTTGGGGGTTGGTGGCGTTGGCGACTTCGGTGTCGGCGCTGGGGACACCGTCGCGGCCCGGGCCGATGCCGCGGAGGGCCCACTGCATGTTGGACTGGCCGCTGCAGACCCAGACCTCACCGAGGAGCACGTCGCTGAGGGTGATCTTGTTGTCGCCGGTGAGAACGATGGACTGGGGGCCGGAGGCCTCGGCCGGCGTGGGGATGACGACCTGCCACTGGCCCTTGGGGTCGACGGTGGCGGTGGCGTTCTGGTCGGTCCAACTCGGGTCGACGGTGACTTCTTCGCCGGGGCGGCCCCAGCCCCAGAGGCGGACGTTGGCGTTTCGCTGGAGGACCATGTGGTCGCCGACGAGTGCCGGGAGCCGGATCTCGGCGGCGGCGGAAGAGGTGAGAGCGGCGGCGGCGAGGAGGGCGCGAGTGATCTTCATGCGCCCAGTGTACACGGGCGTGGGGGGGTCGCAACCGAAGGCGGGGATCACAGAGGCGCGGATTCGCCGAGTTTGAACGCGAGGCGGGTGAGCGCGGCTTCGAGGTTGGCGACCTTGGTTTCGAGCTCGGCGACTCGTGACTCGAGGGCGCTGGTGGAGGGAGCTGGCGCGGCGGTGGGGGAGGGGGCAGCGACGATGGGGTGGAGGTCGGGCGAGAGGAGTTGGACGTAGAGGGCGGCGCGGGAACCCGGGGGTGGTGGAACGAGTTTGACGAGGGGCTCGGGGCGGGCGGCGAGGCCATCGAGGAAGGCCTGGGCGGCTTCGAGGGAGTCGAGGCCGGAGGGGACCATGCGGGACGCGTGGCCGCGGAGTTCGCCGATGGATTGGGGGCCGCGGAGGAGGAGTTCGGCGAGGAGGACGAGTTCTTCGGTGCCGACGTTGAGGGCTTCGCGTGCGGTGTGGCGGAATTTCTGGACTCGGCTGCCGGAGAGCATGACCTCACGGACGATGGACTTGTGTCGGAGGGAGTCGACGGCGGCGTAGACGGTGTCCTCGTCGAGATCGGTGACCGGGGTGCGGTTGTTCTTCTGGTTGCACCCGTTGGTGAGGGCGTTGAGGGTGATGGGGTAGGAGGCGGGGACGGTCTGGGCCTTTTCGACCATGGTGCCGAGGACGCGGGCTTCGTTGGGGGTAAGGGTGAGCATGGTGAAATGGTACAACGGCGCCGCGTGTCAGCGGGTGCGGGGCCGGAGCATGCGTGGGGAGATCACTGCCCCTGGGCGAGGCTGTAGCCCTTGACGCCGTCGAAGATGCGGAGGAGTTCGTAGCTGCAGACGGTGAACTTCTCAGCGATCTTGTCCATGAGGGCGACGCAGCGGGACTGGCCGAAGGTGCCGGCGGCGACTCCGTCTTTGAGTTCGAAGCGGACGCGGTAGTAGTCGGTGCACTCGGTGTAGACGCTGCCGGTGGGCCAGACCTGGGTGCCGCGGTTGCTGATGAGGGTGAGCTTGAAGGGGGTGTCTTCGGCGCAGCGGCCCATTTCTTCGGCGAGGGAGATGGGGGCGAGTGGGGTATCGAGGTAGATGTCGCAGCCGACGACGTGGGTGACGACGTTCTTGAAGGTACGGATGACCTGCTGGCCGGTGGGGCGCGGCGGGCGGGTGTAGCAGACCGTGGCGGCGTCGGGAACGGAGACGGCGGGGACAGTCTTGGGGGTGGAGCCGAGGCGGTTGATGATGGCCTGGGTGAACTGGGTGGTGCCGAGGGCGGGCTTGGACTTGTCGCCGAAGTCGCCGGTGTGGTCGCCGCTTTCGAGGGTGGCGAGGAGGGCGTTCTCGATGTGGGCGGCCTCGGTGCCGAGGCAGATGTGGCGGAGCATCATGAGGCCGGAGAGGATGAGGCTGGTGGGGTTGGCGACGCCCTTGCCGGCGATGTCTGGGGCGGTTCCGTGGACCGCTTCGAAGATGGAGATGTGGTTGCCGATGTTGGCGCTGGGGGCGAAGCCCAGGCCGCCGACGAGGCCCGCGCAGAGGTCGCTGACGATGTCGCCCTGGAGGTTGGGGAGGACGACCATCTGGTACTGCTGCGGCTTGATGACGAGGTTCATGCAGAGGGCGTCGACGATGACGTCGGCGAGTTCGATCTCGGAGAAGTCCTTGCCGGCGGCCTTGAAGCGTTCGAGGAAGAGACCGTCGGTCATCTTCATGATGTTGGCTTTGTGGCCGCAGTGAACTTTCTTGAGGCCGAGCTTGCGGGCGGTCTGCAGGGCGAAGCGGTGGACGGCGTCGCAACCCGGGGCGCTGATGAGGCGCTTGCACTGGACCATGTCGTTGCTGAGGCGGTGCTCGACGCCGCCGTAGGTATCCTCGATGTTCTCGCGGACGATGCACATGTCGATCGACATGCCGGCGCGGCTGTAGACGGTGTCGACGCCGGGGAGGGTCTTGAAGGCGCGGTAGTTGGCGTACGCGTTCCAGAGCTTGCGGGCGGTGACGTTGATGGACTTGCCGCCGCTGCCTTTGGGCGTTTCCATCGGACCCTTGAAGAGGATGCCGCAGTCCTCGACGATTCGGATGGCTTCGTCCGTCATGCCACGGGAGTTCCCGCGGGAGAAGACGGAGGCCCCCATGTCGACGGGGCGGAAGTCGACCTGTTTCATGACGCCCGCGGCTTTGAAGAGCTCGAGGGTTGCGTCCATGATTTCGGGCCCGATGCCGTCACCGGGGGCGAGTGCGATCGACGTGTGATTCGACATACCTGCGGACTCCGTCAAAGAACCGGGGGCGGCGAGGCGTCGTACACTCCGCGGCCCGGGCGTACCGGTGGGGGGGTTGATTGGGAAGCAAGGATAGACGCCCTGACGGCGGTATCGAGGACATTCAGAAGCACAGGAGAGGTAGACCAATGGCTCAAGGACAGGTTGCTCGTGCGATCGCGAATCTTCAGTGGGTCCACTCGACGACGGAGAAGCTGACGCAGGGATGGCCGGCCGATAAGGTGACGTACCAGGCGGCGCCAACGGACAATCACGTCATCTGGACAATGGGGCACCTGGCGAGCACGTACGAGTGGTTCCGGACGCTGATTGAGGGTGGTGCGCCCTCGATGCCGGAGTCGTATGGCAAGCTGTTTGGTTATGGCTCCAAGCCCAGCACGAACGCGGCGGACTACCCGTCGATCGGCGAGGTTCGTGCTCACTTTGACCGGACGTACGCGGGCCTGATCGCGGCCGGGCAGAAGCTGTCGGAGTCGGATGCGATGCTGCCGTGCCTTGGGGACTCGCATGGCCTTGCCTCGGATCGGTTGATGGCGATCGACCGCGCGGCGTGGCACGATGGGTGGCACTCGGGTCAGCTCGGGTCGCTGCGGAAGGCCCTGGGACTGCCGTCGGTGATCGGCTGAGTTTGATTTAGGCGCCGAAGCGTCGGGCTGCGCGGGAGAGCCGATCCCACACGGCACGCCAGATGTCGGTATTGCCGGGCGGTGCCTCGATGAGGATGGCACGGGGTGACCGCGCGTCTGCTTCGCGGAGGGTGCGGTAGAGAGCCGCGGCGTAGGTGAGATCTTCGCGGGGCATGGGGAGCACGGTGGCTTCGGGGGAGTCGGTGCGCGCGTTCAGGGCGAGGATGACAGTGGGGGCGAGCTCGCGGATGGCGGATTCGATGGTCTGCTCGGTCACGATCCAAGAGGGAGCGCGCGGGGCGTAGTGGGTCGCGAGCTGACCGGGCGCGGCGAGTGGGGCGGTGGTGGAGGTTTCTGCCGCGGGTTGGTGCGGGATGACGTCGCATCCGAGGACTTCGGCGAGCTGAGCGGCGCCGATGATGCCGGGGCGGAGGATCCGGGGGGTGCCGACGAGGGAGATGACGGTGGACTCGATGCCTCGGGTGCAGGGGCCACCGTCGAGGACGAAGACGGCATCGGGGGAGAAGGACTCGCGGACATGGGCGGCGGTGGTGGGGGAGACTCGACCGGAGGGGTTGGCACTGGGGCCGACGAGCGGGCCGCCGAAGGCTTCGAGGAGTGCGAGGGCGGTTGGGTGGTCTGGGCAGCGGATGGCGACGCTGTCGCTGCCGCCGGTGGCCTCGGTGGGGACGTGGCGGGCTTTGGGGACGATGATGGAGAGGGGACCGGGCCAGAAGCTGGAGGCGAGCTTCTCGGCGCGGTCGGACCATGCGGCGGCGAGTGGGCGGGCCATGTCGGTATCGCTGACATGGACGATGAGGGGGTTGTTGGCGGGGCGGCCCTTGATGTCGAAGACGCGTTGGACGGCGTGGGGATTGAGGGCGTCGGCGCCGAGGCCGTAGACGGTTTCGGTGGGGAAGGCGACGAGGCGACCTGCGCGGAGACGGGCGACGGCTTCGGCGATGTCCTCGGGGCCTGCGATCATTTGGGGGTGCTTTCGGGCGGGGTCGAGGGAGGGGAGGCGGGAGGGACGGCGGCCGGAGTGGAGGGGGCGGTGGAGGGAGCGGCGGCGGGGGCTTCTGGGGCCGGATCCGGCGCGGCGGCGGGATCCGCGGAGGGCGGGAGGCGTTCGCCGGTCTGCGGCGGCGCCTTGTATTCCCAGCCGAGCGGGGCTTCGGGGCCGAGGTCGATGGAGCCGGCATCGGGGACGACGAACTGGATGTTGTTGCGTTCGAGGCTTGTGCCCATCGCGGAGAAGAGATCGGCGAGGGCGACGTTGTACTCGATGACGGCCTGGACTTCTTCGCGTTCGGCGGAGGCGACGGTTTCCTGGCGGTTGAGCTCGAGATCGAGGCGCTCGATGGTGCGGCCCTTGACCTCGTTCTCGATCTTGAGGACGCGGAGGGCGTTGGTCGCGCTGAGGCGCGAGTCGCGGCTTTGGGCGATGAGGCGGTAGTTGAGCTGCACGCGCACGAGGGCGGACTTGACCTCGGTGACGATGGTCTGGACCTGATTGCGGTAGGCGAGCACGGTCTGCATGCGCTCGAGGCGGCGGCGGACGTAGTCAGCTTCGCCCTTGCGGTTTCCGAGTGGGTACTCGAAGACGAGGGTGGCGAGGTAGCTGACGAAGTCCCAGTCGGTGACATCGGCGTAGGCGTCGCCTGCGAGATTGTCGAGGGATTGGGTGCGGGCTTGGAGGCGGAGGTTGAGGTCGGGAAGGCGGCCGTTGTCGGCGACCATCTGGCGGATGGAGGCGTCGTCGATCCCTGTAATGGCCTGCTGGATTTCGGGGCGGTACTGGAGGCCGGAGCGGATGGACTCGCGGAGGCTGAACTTGACGGGAGCGTCGATCGCGGAATCGCTGGGGACGATGAGGACCTCGGAGCCGACGGGGAGGTCGGGCGAGTTCATGAGCTGCTTGAGGCGATCGCTGAGAAGTCGGAGCTGGGTCTGGGCCCGAAGGACGTCGGCACGGCGGCGCTGGACGCGGGCTTCGGAATCGGCGACCTGCGCGTCGTTGGCGTCGAGTTGGACGCGGTTGCGTACGACGGCGGCAGTCTCTTCGCCGGCCTGGAGGAGGCGTTGGAGGATGAGCAAGTCCTGGTAGGACTGGACG
>JBEIUO010000292.1:0-4419 GCA_040374335.1 Phycisphaeraceae bacterium | reverse complement strand
GACGCAGGCCGCGATCGACCTCCATGAGGATGTCGTGGTTGCGATCGACAAGTGGCTGAACAAGCAGGGCGCTCCCCGCTCGGGCGGGTGATCGGTCGGTCAATCGTTCGTGCACCAAGACCCCGGCTCTCGGCCGGGGTTTTTCATCCGCCGAACTCGTCACGCACCCGACGCTGCGGCGCCTCGTCCGTGCTCACGTTCCACCCCGGTGCGAGATCGTCAGGCTGAGTCCCACGACGCCCGCCGCGACGAGTGCGAGTGAGATCAGCTTGAGCGGGCTCGTGCCTTCCTTGAGGTACACCATCCCGATCACGGCGATCAGCGCGACACCGCTCCCCGCCCAGATCGCGTAGGCGACGCCGATCTCCATTCGCTTCGACGCCAGGATGAGGAAGACGAGCGCGGCGACGTACGTCACGGCGGTGAACGCGATGGCGCGCGTGGACTCCCAGCCCTTGACGTACTTCAGCCCGATCGCCCACGACACTTCGCAGGCGATGGCCACCAGCATGAACGCCGCGCCCCGCATGGGTCGCCCCCGATCAGTGCCCGCCGCCCGAACCGGCGTTCGTGTCGTCGAGTTCGCGGTGCTCCCACTCGGACAGCCACGGCGAGAGGGCGAAGACCAGGACCGCCGCGATGCAGCCGGCGATACCGATCTGCTTGAACACATCGCCGTACACGTTGACGGTCTCGGCGGGGATGGGCATGCCGCTGCCGCCGTCCTCGCCGTGTCCGACGCCGGTGAACTGAGCGATGATCCCGGCGAGCAGGTTCGAGAAGGCCGTGGCCAAGAACCAGCCACCCATCACCATGCTCACAATGCGGGCGGGCGAGAGTCGCGTGACCATCGAGAGGCCAACGGGCGACAGGCAGAGCTCGCCGGTCGTATGCAGGGTGTAGCCGATGATGAGCCAGGACATCGCGGTCATGCCGCGAGAGTCAGCGTTCTGCGCGCCGTACCAGAAGGCGAGGAAGCCGAGGCCGAGCTGGAGCAGACCGAGGCCGAACTTGATCGCCGTGTTGGGCTCGGAGTTCATGCGACCGAGGAAGCCCCAGACCGCCGAGAAGACGAGGCCGAAGATCATGATGCAGACCGGGTTCACGGCCTGGAAGACCGAGGCCGGAACTTCCTTGCCGTTGACCAGCATGCCAAGGTGCGAGTCCGCGATGGTCCACGTGAGCTTGGGGGCGTCCTCGATCTTGGGCTCGTCAAAGGACTTGCCCGCCGCCTTGGCGGCCGCTTCGCGCTCGTCGCGGGCCGCGATGGCCTTCTTGTGCGAGGTTCGCAGGTCGTCGAGCTGGTCGAGGGTGAAGGCACGCTTACCCTCGAAGGTCAGCAGGGCATCGTCGGACTTCGCGGGGTCATCCAGCGACTCTCCGATCTGCTTCTGCCACGTGATGGTCCCTTCGATGAGCGAAGGGTGCAGTTCCTTGAGCTTCAGGGCCTTGGCTTCGGGGGCCTTCGTCTCACCTTCCGCCGGGGCCGCCTGCACGATGGCGACGACGTCCTCCGCGGTGGCGGTCGAGCCCGAACCAATCTTGAACTCGACGATCTTGCTGGCCGATCCGCCCACGATGGTGTGTGCCGCGGGGGGCATCACGTAGCCCAACTGCGCCTGGGTGGGGGTGAAGGTGACGGCGGTACCGACGTCGGCCTTCTCGATCAGTCGGCTGCCGTCCTGCGAGTTCACACGGGCGACGTTGCGGTCCGTGAAGTTGTTGACGCTGCTGCCCGCCTGCTCGAAGAAGGCCCAGAACAGCATGGAGAAGAACATCATGACCAGCACCACGATGAGCCGCTCGCGTTCGACCTTCGTCCCGCGGATGGCCTCGATGAGGATCACACACACCGCGATCGCACCGAACGCGGACAGAACGATGCTCGCGATCGAGTGGTAATACACCATGAACGCGATGCCCGGGACCGCGAGCAGAGCGGCGACGTAGACCGCCGTCGTCGAGCCCGCGCCACCCGCGCCCGCCGGGGGCTGGCCGAGGTGCGCCGGGATCCCGCCCTTGCCGACCGCCAGCGCCGAAACGCCCGCGGCAACCAGCAACGCCGCCCCGACCGGGGCGTACACGAGGAGCATGAGGGGGTCCGTACGCTGCGAGTAAATCATCCCGCCGGCGGCAAGGAGAGCGCCCGCGAGGATCAGCACCTGCGTGACCAACTTCGGCGCGACGAACACAGCCAGACCGATCAGCATGCCGATGGTCGCGAGCCCGAACCCGTAGTGCCAACCGAAGGTCTCACCGACGTAGCCGCAAACCAGCGGGGCCAATGCCGCGCCGAGGTTGATGCCCATGTAGAAGATCGTGAATCCCGCGTCCTTCTTCTTGCTGCCCTTGGGGTACAGCGTTCCGACGATCGTGGAGATGTTCGGCTTGAAGAACCCGTTGCCGACGATCAGCATGGCCAATGCACCGTAGAAGCCGATGTTGGATTCCCAGGTCATCAGCAAGTGGCCCGCGGCCATCAGCAGGCCCCCGAGCACCACGGCCCGCCTCGATCCGAGCAACCGGTCGGCCAGCAACCCGCCGATGAAGGGCGTCGCATACACCAGCGCCGTGTACGCGCCGTACACCGCGTAGGCCTTGGCGTCCTTGTACTCCAGGAACCCCTTGGTCATGTAGAAGATCAGCAGCGAACGCATGCCGTAGTACGAGAACCGCTCCCACATCTCCGCGAAGAAGAGGGTAAAGAGCCCCGTGGGATGCCCGAATATCGTCGCGCCCTCGGCGCTGTTGAGTGCGGGCTCGGCGTGCTGCGTCGTGCTCATAGGTAATGGTCCTGATCGGTTCGAACGACCGGCTCTGCGCCCGGTCCAGGGGGGACTCTAGCAGGTTTTCCCGACCTCCGCACCACCCACCCACACCCGCTCCAGCCACCCTTCCTCCCATCCATACAGAACCGTTCGCAGCGGGTCCGGCGATTCCATGAACGGCAGGTCCGGCCTCACCAGAACCAGGTCCGCCCGCCCCCCCTCAACCAGCACCCCCGTGTCCACCAGCCCCAGCGTCAACGCGTTCCCCTGCGTCATCTGCCACCATACCTGTGCCCCCGTCAGCCATCCCCCATGCTCCGCGGCAGCCTCCAACATCCCCCGCCCAACACGGGCCATCGACCGATCCGGCCCCCCCGCGACATCGCTCCCCAGACTCACCTTTAGCCCCGCGCGCCTCGCCCTGGGGAAGTGGAACGTGCCCGCCCGCAGGAATCGGTTCGCGGTCGGGCAGTGCGCGATCGTCGTCCCGGCCTTGGCGAGGACCGCGTGCTCGGCGTCCGACAGGTGAATTCCGTGGCCGAAGATGGTCCGCGTCGTCACCAGGCCCGCCCGGGCGTACACCTCGACGTACCCCAGGCCGCCGTGAAGCTCGCGCACCGTGGCGATCTCCCGCTCCGTCTCTGCGAGGTGGGTCTGCACGATCGCGCCAGTCTTGCGTGCGAGTTCGCCCGCGCCCGCGAGCAACTCCGCGGTGCAACTCACGGCAAACCGAGGCGTCACCGCGGGGAGCACTCGACCTCTGCCCTGCAGAGCCGCCGCCGCCGCAAGAGCCTCGCGCGCGGGGAGCAGCAGTTCCGCGGGGGCGTGTTGGTCCATGAGCACCTGGCCGACCACGCCGCTGATCCCGCGCACGGCGAGGGCGTCGATAGCGGCCTGTGCGCCCGCCGGGTGCACCGTCGCGTACGCACCCACCGCGACTGTGCCGCGACGGAGAAGTTGCCCCGCCACCCGATCGGCCATTTGCCCGGCGTAGTTAGGGTCGGCCCAGCGTGCCTCCGCTGGGAAGATCACCTGGTCCAGCCAGTCGAGCAGTTCGAGCCCCGCGACGCCGATCGAGTCAAACTGCGGCAGGTGCAGGTGCGTGTCGCTGAAGGCCGGCGACAGAATGCAGTCCGGTGCCGCGATGTCCGCCGGCAGGTCGGGGCCGAGCTCGATGCGCTTTAAGGTTCCGTCGGCAACCGTGACCCTCCCGGCTTCCAGCATCATGCTGATCGAGGGGTGGGGGAGTGCGAGGATCGCCGAGATGGTGAAGGTTTCCTTTGCCACGGGGGACGGTATGCGGCGGGCCAGCCGGGCTACGCTCCCGCGAGGGCGCCATGATCAGGAAGATCGAACTCGTCAACTTCATGTCCCACGCGCACACGGTCATCGAACCGGGCCCGGGTCTGAACGTCCTGATCGGGCCGAACAACTGCGGCAAGTCCGCCGTTTTCGTCGCCCTCCGCTGCGCGGTCCGTCGCATCGCGGATGACTTCATGGTCCGCCACGACCAGAAGCACTGCGAGGTCACCCTCACGATGGCCGATGGCACCATCGTCGGTTTCCGCCGCCGCAAGACCCCGACCTTCCGGCTCAACGACGACGAGGGCATGGGGTTCTCCGCGGAGAACGCCGCCAAACTCGCCGACGG
>JBEIUO010000028.1:0-10505 GCA_040374335.1 Phycisphaeraceae bacterium | reverse complement strand
GAACGCCACGCCGGAGCAGGCGAAGATCTTCCAGTTGCAGGTGGCGGAGGCGTTGATCAAGTTGGGGGACGACGAGCAGCGAACGGGTGTGCGGGCGGCGTTGTATCCGAGCAGGCCGGAGGAACTGGAGGCCGCGGCATTGGCGGCGCAGATCCTGGGGCAGGTGAATGACCGGAAGTCGATCGATCAGTTGGTGTACTTGTCGGAGCACAGGGATCAGCAGGGGAACATGCACCCGGCGGAGGTGCGGCTGGCGGTGGCGGCGTCGCTGATGGCGATGGGGCTGAAGGGGGGGCAGTTCATTCCGGACCAGTACGCGAAGTCGGCGGAGGGGCCGGTCAGGGCGCAGGTTGCGCACGCGTACGGGATGATGGGGGGGAACTACGGGCTGAACCGGCTGGCGGAGATGCTGGGGGATCCGGAGGCGATGGTCCGCGTGGCGGCGGCGGACGGGATTTTGCGAGCGCTGGACAGGTAGTGTTTTGTTTGGTGCAGTTACGAGGGGTGTGGAGTTGTGCAAACGGTCGCGAGAGTCGCTATGCTGTTGCCCTCCACGGGTCGGGAAGTTGAGCTTCGGGGAACCGGGGCGATTGGAACGACCTTTGGGTGATGGTCCGAACCGAGTGTCGGGCCCGAGCGAATGGAGTTTTCTCCGATGCCGCGAGGATTGCGGCGTTGGAAGGTAGTTGAGCGAGAGGGGCCCCGAGTCCCCCACAGAGGAGCCGAAGCGTGCACGTCCTGACCAAGACCTTCATCGTCATCGCCGCGTTGCTGAGCGTGGCCCTTTCGTCCCTCGTGATCGCGTACGCGGTGAACACGGATCGTGTGCTGTCGAACTACACGTCGCTGCAGGCGTTGAGCCAGTCGCAGGACGCGAAGATCGGCGAGCTGCAGGCGAAGCTGAGCAGCGGGCAGATCACGGAGAACGCGACTGGTGCGGAGCTGAGCCGCCGGAACGCGGAGCTGGAAGGCCAGCTGGTTGAGCTGAAGAACGAGAAGGTTCAGCTGGAAGCGGACAAGAGCCGCGCCGAGGCGGCCCGCCAGGCGATCGAGTCGAAGATCGCGGAGCTGGGCGAGACGGTGAAGACGCAGGCCTCGCTGATCTCGTCCTACACGGACGAGGTTCGCAAGCTGCGGACGAGCGAGTTCAACAGCCGCAAGGCCGCGCTGGACATGGAAGACCGGATGAGCGATCTGGAGAGCCAGAAGGAAGTCCTCGAGCAGAACTACCGTGCGTTGCAGGAGGAGCTCGCCGAGTTCCGCCGCTCGTCGGAGGTTGCTCGCTCGGGTGGCGACGCGACGACCGCGGGTTCGCAGCCCTTCACCTACGCCGGCCCGATCATCTACGGCGCGATCGATGAGGTTGCTCAGGACACCGCCACGGGCGGGACGCTTGTGAAGATCAACGTCGGCAGCAACGATCGCGTGGCGAAGAACATGCGTTTCGGCGTTCACCGCAACGGCGAGTTCATCGGCAACTTGGTCGTGATCTCGACGGACCTGAAGCACTCCGTGGCGAAGTTTGACGATCTGAACACCGGCAAGAAGACCGAAGCCGGCGACAAGATCCAGAGCCGCTTCCAGTAAGCCCCCCACTTCCCACCAAGAACGGAGTTACCCATGAGCCAGTTCGGCATGCAGATGCCAGGTGCGAAGATGCGTCGGGGCTCGAGCCCGGACGTGTACACAGCCCTCGCGGTCTTCGCGACGGGGTTCCTGATCGCGGCGTGCGCCGTGATGTGGACCGCCGCGACCAAGGTCGGCAAGGACGGCAGCCCGTTCGGCCTTCAGGACCCGACGCGGATCGAGTTGAAGACGCCGGCGAAGTGAGGCCCGAGAATCGGGCGATCGTCGGGCCGGGAGCGTGCACAAGTGCTCGCGATCGGACTTGACTGTTGGCGTCTGGTGAATACATTCTCTTCCCCCGCGCGACACGGGGGCACCGGCGGGAAACCGACGGTGGCAGACAACGGGGCGGTAGCTCAATTGGTTAGAGTACCGGACTGTCGATCCGGTGGTTGCGGGTTCGAGTCCCGTCCGCCTCGTTTCAAAAGACCCTGCCTTACCGGCGGGGTTTTTCGTTTTTGAGGCATGGGTTCTCGTGAACAATAAGCCCGCTGAACCTCCGCGGCTTGTGCTCCCGCAGGGCCGGGCCTGTTCGCGATGCCTTGCAAAAGGTCGTGATCTGGCTTCGGGTTGATGCGTTGACATGAACTCATCTAGATCTGTGCTTCGGTCGGCACCCCGCGCACCCCGATGTATGTTCTGGTTATGCGACCACTCGTGCTCGTCGTCGGCTGTGTCACTGCATCGGGATCCCTGCCTGCCGGGGCGGATCTGCTGGCGGCGTACAACTCGTATCAGGTCTCTGGGAACGCTCCGCAATGGAACGGCTCGGGAAGCACACACTCGATCCCGACCCCGGCGACCCGCGGTGCGGGACTGGCGCTCGGGACTGGCAGACACCAGTTCGCGGCCCGCGGCGTCACGACCTCTCAGGCTCTGTCCTTCGCAGATGAGGACTATGTGAGGTTTGGCCTCCAACTGTCGCAGTCTGCTGGGTCGGCCTACGCGGTGACTGAGGTCCGGGCGATCTGCGGGCGTCTCGGGGCTGGCTCTGGCGGCATTCAGTATCAGATCTGGGGGTTCTTGCCGGGGCAGGCACCCTTTCCGCTGCATGCCGCGGCATCCATGGGCTTGGCGGGGAGCCGTGTGGAGGTTGCATTGACCGAGCTTCCGGCAAACACTGTGCTCCTACCTGGGGAGTCAGCGGAGTTTCGGATGTACTGCTGGGGGGCGAGTCAGACGGAGAACGCGGTGGCGTTCTTCGACGGGAACGCAGACGTACCGGATGTTGTGATCTCGGGGTGGGCGGTGCCGGCACCGGGTCAGTTCGCTTTGGCTGCCGCGGGCGGCGCGGTGTTGTCTTCGCGAAGGCGACGGCGCGGTGTTCGGTCGGGTGCCTGAAGTCTCGAGCGGATACTCAGGGTGTGCGACGCGCCGTGGTGGAGAAGACCGATACGGAGTTGAAAGCGGTACGGGGTCGGGATGACGCTGCCGGAAGACCTCGGACTCGGATTTCGTACGGGTTGCATCCTCCCCCACTTCCCGTACGCTCCGGGCATGAAGATCATCCCACTGATCGCGTGCGGCGCGGCTGCGGTTGTTGCTCCCTTTGCCTCCGCGGAGGTGTTGGCGAGCTATGTCACGCAGGGCGTCAGCGGGAATGCCGCGCAGTGAAACGGCGCGGGGGGCTTTCAGACAACCGCGCTTCCGGCCGTTCGGGGCGCTGGGCTCGGTCTTGCGGGTGGGTTCAATCAGTTCGCCGCGACCGGGGTGGCGACGACTTCGAGTCTGTCACTCGCGAACAACGACTACGTGCGGTTCGGGTTCACGCTGAATCCGTCGGCCGGGACGGAGTACGCGGTCACCGAGTTTCGCGCGACTTGCGGGAGCTTCGGCGTGGGCTCGACCGGGATGCAGTACCAGGTGTGGGCGTTCATCCCGGACCAGGCACCCTTTCCGCTGCATGCGCCCGCCTCGATGGGAGCGCCCGCGAGCCGGGTGGACATTCTGCTCGTCGACCTGCCAGGGAATGCGATCGTGTTCCCAGGGCAGACCGCAGAGTTCAGGGTGTACTTCTGGGGAGCTGCCGCGGCACAGAACACGATCGCGTTCATCTCGTATGGGAATGCCCAGGTCCCGGATACCTCGATCAGCGGGATCCCGATCCCGGGGCCGGGGGGCCTAGTTGCGGGTGTCGCGATGGCGGGGATTGGGTCGCTGGCCCGCAGGCGGGTTCGGGCAGGTGGCTGACTCCCGCTGGGGGGATCCGGCGTCCGGGCCAAAGTCTCGATGGCGATGCCCCCTACACTCGACCGAGTCAGTTTCGGGCGGATCAGACCATGGACGGTCGGCATGCGAATAACCGAGCTCATCCCCAGCATGTTCCATCGGCGGCTTTTGCTGCTGCTGCTCGCCATGGGCGTTCCCTTGGCGGGTGTGGTGGCGCAGCTCGCGCGACTGACGCTCTCTGATCAGGCAGGAAACCTCGCGAAGGCAGAGGAGCGGCTGGTTCGGCATCAGTGGACGCCGACGATTCGAGGGCGGATACTCGATCGCAAGGGGCGGGTTCTGGCGAGTGATCGGCCGAGCTACAACGTCACGGTGTCGTACGCGGTGATCGCGGGTGATTGGCCGCGCGAGCAGGCCTCGGTGGCGGCGAAGCGTGCCGCGGGGCATACGTGGTGGGACGTGACGCCGGACGAGCGGCGGGCGCTGGTGGCGGACTTCTTGCCGGTGTACCTGGACCACGTGGACCGCTTCTGGACGACGCTGGCGGACCGGATCGGGATCTCGCGGGAGGATCTGGACCAGCGGCGGGATCGGGTGATTTCTGAGGTCGAGCGGAAGTTCGACGCGGCGGTGCGGGTGCGGCTGGAGTCGGCGGTGGCGGAAGCCAAGAGCCGCGACGACGATCAGACGTTGGACGTGCTCGAGCCGCTGTTGGCTGCGGGAGCGTCGTCTGAGTATCTCGCGCGGATCGCGGAGGCGATTAGGACGGCGAAGGCTCGGGGGGATTCGTTTGCGGAGGCGACGCTGAAGTCGCTGGAGAAGACCTGCAAGCAGCCGATCGCGGAGCAGCGTGGGCAGCACACGCTGGCGGCGCGGGTGGACGATTCGCTCGCGTTTTCGCTGGATCTGATCTCGCAGGAGACGGTGGCGCCGAGCCTGAAGCTGCTGAACGCAGATCGCGTGTCGTTGATTGATGTCGCGCGGGTGCCGGAGGTGCCTGCGATGCCGGGACTGCGCGTGAGCGACTCGGGGGATCGGGCGTATCCGTACGAGAGCATCGAGGTGGAGATCGATCGCGTGTCGCTCCCTGCGCCGCTGCGGTCGGACGAGCGTGCGGTGATCACGGTGGATGGGGTCGCGTGCCACATCCTCGGCCGGATGCGGGACCGGGTCTTTGCGGAGGACTCGGGTGCGCGGCGGGAGTTCCTCGACCGCAACCCCGATCTCGCGGAGGCGGCGTCGGGTGGGGCGCTCAGCGACAGAGGGGGATACCGAGACACGGATCGCGTGGGGGACACGGGGATTGAAGGATCGCAGGAGCACTTCCTGCGGGGGCTGCGGGGCGTGCAGACGCGGCACCTGGACACCGGCGAAGTGGAGGTACTGGGTGCGCAGGGCGGCCGGGATGTTGCGCTGACGCTTGACATCATGCTGCAGGCACGCGTACAGGCGACGATGTCGAAGGAGTTGGGGCTGGCGGTGGTGCAGCCGTGGCATCATCAGGAGAGTTCGACGCAGCCACTGGGGACGGTGCTGAGCGGAGCGGCAGTAGTGCTGGATATTGACACGGGTGACATCCTGGCGATGGTGTCGACGCCGACGTTCACGCGAGAACAAGCCCGAACGGACCCGGAGAGCGTCTTCTCGGATCAGGTGCGGATGCCTTTCCTGAACCGCGCGATCGCGAAGCCGTACCCGCCGGGTTCGATCGTGAAAGCGATGGTGCTGACCGAGGCGATCACGCGCGGGCTTCATACTGCGGAGCAGCGGATCGCGTGCAGCGGGCATCTGTTGGAGGACAAGCCCAACATCCTGCGGTGCTGGATTTACAAGCGGTTTCAGACGACGCACACGGCGCAGCTGGGGCATGACCTTCAGGGTGATGAAGCGATCATGTGCTCGTGCAACATCTTCTTCTTCACGCTGGGCGCGAGACTGGACACGGCGGGGATCACCGCGATGTACCGACGTTTCGGCGTGGGCAACTCGTTCGGGCTTGGCGTGGGGGTGGAGAGCCAGGGGCACATCGGGTTCATCGAGCCGGGTACGAATCGGTCTCCCAACGACGGCAGCGATCTCGAGACGCCGGACGCGATCCAGATGGGGATCGGGCAGGGGCCGATCGCGTGGACGCCGTTGCACGCGGCGAACGCGTACGCCACGATCGCGAGGCGAGGTGTGAAGTATGCACCGCGGCTGATCCTTGGGACGCCGCGACCGGAGCCGGTGGATCTTGATCTCTCGCAGGCCGCGATCGACCTTGCGATCCTGGGGCTTCAGAAGAGCGTCACGGACAAGCTGGGGACGGGGCATCACGTTCGGATCGACGAACACGACGAAGTGACGTTCAACGCCGAAGGCGTGATGGTCTGGGGGAAGACAGGCACGGCGGATGCGCCGGACCTCATCATCGATCCGGATCAGGGCGGCCCTCGGCGTGCCTACTTGGCGCAGGAGGGTGACCACTCCTGGTTCGTGGTGCTGGTGGGCAACGACCGGCCGCAGTACGCGGTGTCTGTGCTGATCGAGTACGGCGGCAGCGGCGGCAAGGTATCGGGGCCGATCTGCAACCAGATCGTGCATGCGCTGAAGGCAGAGGGCTATCTCAAGTGAGGTCCTTCCGCCGCTCATTCTTGCCGCCGGTTTCGGACTGGCCCGCGCTGTCCTGGAAGGCGTTGATCAACGGCAGGGCTGCGTGGCTCGTGCTGTTCGCGTCGGTGGCGCTGACGATGCTGGGGATCTACTCGATCAACGTGGCGACGAGTTTAGAGCCGAAGGGGTGGGAGGCACTCCCGGACGCCGCGTTCAAGCAGGCGATCTACGCGGGCGCGGGGCTGGTGTTCTGTTTCGCCCTGACGATCCCGAACTACCGGTTGTACGGCGCTGCGTCGTGGGTCTTGCTGGCGCTCGCGGTGTGTCTGCTGGTCTTTTTGCTGGTGCCCTTTGTGCCGGCGTCGATCGTCCGGCCGCGGAACGGAGCGCGGGGGTGGATTGATCTTGGGCCGCTGGACTTGCAGCCGTCGGAGTTCGCAAAGATCGCGTACGTGATGGTGCTGTCGTGGTACCTGAGGTATCGGGACAATCACAGGACGTTCGTGGGTTTGCTGCCGCCGGCGATCATCACGGCGATCCCGGTGGGGCTTATCACGTTGCAGCCAGACCTGGGGTCGGCGACGACCTTTGTGCCGGCGCTGTTTGCGATTCTGGTGGCGGCTGGGGCGAGGCTGAAGCACCTGGCGATCATCGTGGTGATCGCGGCGGCGGCGGCACCGGCCGCGTACCCGATCCTCAAGCCGCACCAGAAGGAGCGGTTTGTCGGGTTGTTCAAGCAGTTGCAGGGAGACACCAGCGCGGACCAGGACATCAATATGCAGTCGGTTACGGCCCAACGTCTGGCAGGCGCGGGAGGGATGTCGGGGGTAGGTGAGGAGCAGGCGCGGACGCTGCTGCACTTCAACGCGCTGCCGGAGCGGCATAACGACATGATCTTCGCGGTGATCTGCAACCGGTTTGGTTTCACGGGCGGATTGCTGGTGCTGGGGTTGTATGGGCTGTGGATCACAGGCGCGTTGATCACCGCGGCGGGTGCGAAGGAACCGTTCGGTCGGTTGGTGTGCGTTGGGCTGACGGCGTTTGTGGCGACTCAGGTGTTCGTGAACGTGGGGATGAATATCGGGCTACTGCCGATCGTGGGCATTACGCTCCCGTATGTCAGCCACGGGGGTTCGAGCATGCTCGCGATGTGGGGGATGACGGGGCTCATTATCGGCATCGCGATCCGGCAACCGATCTCGGCGCGGCGGCGGAGCTTTGAGTGGGATGATGAATGAGAGACTTCACGTTGCGTTGACTTGCCGGCGAGACCGAGCGAGCTAGCGTTTCTGACGCTGACCGGCCGCGCGAGGACCGCGCGGGGGTCGCGAGAGTGAAGAGAGAGACACACCACATGATGATTCGTACCGTGACGGCATTGACCATTGCGCTCGCAGCGGGAGCTTCGTCCGCCAGCGTGATCAGCAGCTACAACCAGATTGTTCTGGGCAATCTCCAGACCGGGCAGGACACCGAGGGGCGTCTGTTCGTCGGCGGCAACTTGAGCGGCTCTGCCGCGCAGGTGGGCACGCAGCTCGCACCGCAGAGCTTCGTCGGCGTGGACGTGCTGCGGGTCGGCGGGAACACGACGGTCAACAACCTGCAGGTTGAAGCGGGCAACTTCCGTCGCTCCGGCGGGCGGACGGGCTCGCTGAACATGAACGGCGGCGGGACCGAGATCGTGGACCCCTCGGTCGCGGCGTCGGTGGGTTCGTTCAGCGCGGACCTGTTTGCGACGTCCGCTTCGCTCGCGGGTATGTCGGCGGACAGCTCGGTGCAGATTCCCTCCGGCCAGCCGGGCCCCATGCGGTTCATCGCGACCCCGGGCCTTGACGGCGTCGCGGTGTTCTCGATCTCGGCGTCGACGCTGACGAGCTCGCTCGTGCAGCAGTACGAGCTGTTGAGGGGCGGCGCTACCTCCATCGTGATCAACGTGACGGGCACGAGCGCGACGTTCAACACGGGGAACTTCGTTGGCAACTGGCAGAATGCCGCGCTGCGTGCGACGACGATCTGGAACTTCAGCCAGGCGACGTCGCTGACGATCGACCGCAACTTCAACGGCGCGATTCTCGCTCCGTCTGCTCACCTGACGAACACGACCGCGATTGACGGCTCGGTGTTCGTTGGCTCGATGACGCAGAACGGCGAGGTACACCTGCCTGGCTACACGGGCGTGGTCCCGGCGCCGGGCACGGCGCTGCTCGCCGCGCTTGGTGGTCTGGTGATGGCCGCTCGCCGCCGCTGATCGGGCGGATTGTTGACCTTTGTCGTGAGCTGAACTCCTCATTGCCCACTGACACGCCGGGTCCCTCGCGGGCTCGGCGTGTTCATTTGTGGACGCGAGGAATCAGATCCGTTCGGGGTTTGCTTCGCCCGCGGAACGGGTGACGAGGGAGACTTCGTCGGGGAGGTGCTGCGCGACCTGGGAGATCACGTCGCCGGCGACCTTTCGGGCGAAGAGGCTGCGGCGGGACTTACCCATGATGAGCGTGTCGCAGCCGAAGGTCACGGTGTAGTCGAGGATCTCGTGCGCGATCTCTGGGCTGGTCACGTAGATCGGATAGAAGGGCACGCCGGCCTCGCGGGCCACGACGAGCGTGGTGCCGAGGGCTGCCTGTGCTTCGGGGTCGTCTTCCAGCCGCGGGAGCTTGCCGGGCTGAACGTCGAGCAGGCGGACGGTGCGGACGAAGATGGCGAAGAGCGCGGCGTTCTGCTTCTTGGCGAGCTGGACTGCATACTCGGCCTGATCGCGGCCTCTGGCGGCGAGCATGATGCGCGACGGGCGCTGGGGCAGGGTCTTGGAGATCCCGAGAAGTTCGGCGAGCCAGCCGGACGGGGGCTCGGGCATGATGTCGCCCATTGCCCCGTGCTTCTTGGGGACGAGCCAGCGGATGACCAGGACGACGGTGATCATGCCGGCCGCGAAGGCGGTGGCGCGGGGTTTCGCGAAGATGATGGTGAGTTCGATGACCGACATGAGGACGCCGAGGGTCCACAGGCCGGCGCGTTCCCATTTTTTGATGGGGAGTTCCCGGCTGGCGGCGCAGCAGACGACGTTGATGGCGATCGCACCGACCACACCGATCGCGTACAGCTCGCCGAGCGCCTTGGGATCTGCCTCAAAGATCAGCACGCCGAGCGGCAGGATCGCCGCGGCGACCAGGCCCCACTTGGGAACGCCCGAGTAGTTGAGCTTGGTCAGGCCACCCGGGAGTTCCTTGTCCTTTGCGAGGCTGTAGAAGACAGAGACCATCGCCATGATCGCCGTGTTTACCGCGCTCAGCAGGAGCAGGCCGAACACGATGCCCGCACCAATGCCGAACCAGCGACCGACCCCCGAGCCGAAAAGGTCGCCCGCGGCATGGGTGGCGAGCATCTTCACGGCCGTGTCGCGGTACTCCCGGACTTCGGCCGGAACCTGGTCCGGCGGGAGTTTGCCGATGGTCTCGTAGAGGACGTAGTCGGGTGTCGTCTGGTTGACGAGTTGGGGCATTGCGTTGAGGGCGATGCCGAAGATGAGGTTAAGGAGGATGACTTCGGCGAGAACGGGCCAGATGGTGCGCTTCGAGGTGCGGGCGACCGGCTGCTTCATGAGACCGGTCATGTTGGCGACGGCTTCGACGCCGGAGAGTGCGAGCACGATACGGACGAGTGATTCCCAGCGGTCGCCCCAGGAATCAACGCCGGGGGCGTGGGTCGTGACGGTTCGCAGGCCCTCGGGGAGGAGCGGAAGGCAGAGGAGCCCCACGATGGCGGATGCGAAGATGGCCACGATAGCGATGACGAGGGCGAACCGGCCCGCATTCTGGGAACCGAGCCAGTTGACGAGGGCGATCGCCACCATCGCGATGAGGGCGGCGGGGACTACCCATGAATGCGGAAGGCCGATGTAGTGGAACCCCTCCACTGCGGAGAGTGAGGCGGTGACCGTGTAGTCGCAGAGCAGTAGCGTGGCACCAATGACGGAGAGGGTGGGGTTGATGCGGCGTGCCGCGGCGTAGACACCACCGCCATCGGGGAAGCACCGGCAGACGACGGTGTACGCCCAGGCGACGGCGGCCATGATGACGGACATGACGCAGAGGTAGGCGACGGAGGCGTGGCCGGTGTAGTAG
>JBEIUO010000601.1:0-2653 GCA_040374335.1 Phycisphaeraceae bacterium | reverse complement strand
CATGATCGAGTGGTACCAGCCAACCCGCAGCCCGCGTGCCCGCGCCGCCGTCGACAGTTCCTTCATGATGTCCCGCTTGAACGGCGTCGCGTCCATGATGTCGTACGCCGAGTGCGCCGAGTCAAACAACGCGAACCCGTCGTGGTGCTTCGTCGTGATCACGAAGTACCGCATCCCCGCGTCCTTCGCGAGCTGCATCCACATGTCCGCATCAAACTTCACCGGGTTGAACCGCGGCGCGAGCTTCTCGTACTCCTCCGGCGGAATCCGCGCAGAATCCATGATCCACTCGCCGATGCCGCCGACTTCCTTCCCGTTCCACGTGCCCGCCGGAATCGCGTACAGCCCCCAGTGGATGAACATCCCGAACCGCGCCTCGCGGAACCACGCCAGCCGCGCGTTCAGATCGTCCTCACCCGCGTGCGCCGGCTCGGCCGTTCCGGCAAACACCGGCGGGAAGCCCGCGCTCGCCCACACGCGCCGCGCCTGCCCCGCGCCCGCGACCAACCTCGCCGCCGCGCCCGGGTACGCGTCCACCGCGCTCAGCATCTCCGGCCCACGCACGCACATCGCCGTCGCGAGCGCATCGGCCTGCCACCCCTCGCGCGCCACGACCGTCGCCTGCACGGGATCCACGCACCCGAGCCCCGTCCGCGGGTCCACGATGTGCGCGTACCGCACGCCGCCGACCTCCACGAACTGCACCGAGTCCCCCGAGGTCGATACGCACGCGTTCGCGATCTCGATCGTCTCCCCCGGGCCATTCCCGCTCCCACCAAGCGCGATCGTCCACCCCGCGCGCCCCGGAGGCGCGTCCCCCACCGCGATATCGCCCGACAGCGCCACCAGCGTGCTGCGCGTCCCCATCGCCGCCATCGCCTTCCGCGCCTCGTCCGCCGCGAACCCCTTGCCGATCCCACCCAGATCAATTCTCACGCCCGCGGGTTGCAGCGACACGCCCTCCGCCGAACGCTCCAGCCGCCCCGTCTCCCCAAGCCCCGCCGCGTGCAGTTGATCCGCCGTCGGCAGCACCCCCGTGTCCCGCGTCGCCCGCCACAGCGTCGTCAACCCCCCGACGTACGGGCTGAACGCGCCCCCCGTCTTCCCCCAGACGTCCTCCCCGTGCGCCAACACCACCGCCAGATCGCGGGGCATCTCCCCCCGCAGCACCCGCTTCGCGTTCAACTCCGAAACCGGGCTGTCCACCCGGTAATCGCTCAACGCCGCGTCGAGCTCGTTCATCCGCTCAAACGCCCGGCTCGCCGCGGACCACGCCTCCGCCTCCGACCCCGCAAAAACCACGACCCGGGCGCGTACGCCCATCACGATTCTGCTATATTCGAATCGCCCCGGACCGGCGTCGGCCCCGGGATCCGATAGGTTCATCGTGCAAGCGGCGACGGAGATGGCGATGGTGGCGAGCATTCGTGTGTCCTTCCGAGCGGCGTTCCTGATCCTCCGCGCCAGTCTACCACTTGCCGCGCTCGCGCTCACCACAACTTCCGTGCACGCCCAGGACATGCCGAAAACGGACGAGCCCGCCCCCGCCGTCACCGCCGCCGGCACCACGCTCACCGAAAAACTCGCCGGCACCACCCTCGCCATCGACCTCGTCTCCATCCCCGGCGGCACCCTGAAGAAGCCCGACCCCTTCGACCCCACCAAGACCGTCGAAGTCGAGATCAAGCCCCTCTGGATGAGCACCACCGAGGTCACCTGGGAGGTCTACGACGTCTTCGCCTTCCGCCTCGATGAACCCGAGTCCCAGGCCGCCTCCGCCGACGCCACCACCCGCCCCAGCAAGCCCTACCTCCCCGCCGATCGCGGCTTCGGCCACGAGGGCTACGCCGCCATCTCCATCACCTTTAACGCCGCCAAAGAGTTCTGCAGGTTCATGAGCGAGAAGACCGGCCGCACCTACCGCCTCGCCACCCGCGACGAATGGGAGTGGGCCGCCCGCTGCGGAGCCGAGACCGACGCCGTCGACGCCTCGACCCTCGACGAGTTCGCCTGGCACAAAGGCAACTCCCCCGAAAAAACCCAGCCCGTCGCCCAGAAGAAACCCAACGCCTGGGGCCTGTACGACATGCTCGGCAACGTCGGCGAATGGACCGTCAACACCGACGCCAAAGGCCGCCTCTGCGGCGGCAACTTCAAGACCCCCGCCGCCGACCTCAAGCCCTCACTCGCCGAAAAGCAAACCACCGAGTGGAACAAGCGCGACCCCCAGATGCCCAAATCGAAATGGTGGCTGTCCGACGGCCCGTTCGCCGGCTTTCGCATCGTCTGCGAGCCCGCGACACCGTCGCCCGCCCCCGCCGGAGAGCAGAAGTGAACAACACCAATCTCACGTTGAAGTCCTCCCTCACCCGGCGTGAGTTCGTCGGCTCCGCCGCCGGTATCGCCGCCGCCGCCGCCATCGCGCCCCTCGCCGTCGCTCGCTCCGCCTTCGCCTCCGGCGCCGACCAACTCAAAGTCGGCCTCGTCGGATGCGGCGGTCGCGGCACCGGCGCCGCCACCAACGCCCTCAACGCCGACCCCGGCGTCGTGCTCTGGTCCATGGGCGACGCCTTCCAGGACCGCGTCGAATCCTCCTACAAAACCCTCGAAGGCCACTGCAAGGAAATGGACGAAAACGACGGCACCGACACCT
>JBEIUO010000295.1:0-4405 GCA_040374335.1 Phycisphaeraceae bacterium | reverse complement strand
CCTTGACGACTCGCGGGGTATCGGGGTCGCTCTGGACGACGTCTTCACCCTGGATCCACAGTGCCTTGAGATCGCCGGCGATCGCGGCCTGGTACATCTCGGGGATGGTCTTCCCGGGCTCGGTTGGCGGAGCCTTGCCCCAGATGCGCTCGAGTCGTTCTTGCACCGCGGGGTCGCCGATCTTCATGTAGCCGGTGAGCGAGTAGGGCTGCGAGCCCATGTCGGCGTTGCCCTGGACGTTGTTCTGACCACGCAGGGGGAGCATCCCCGAACCTCGCTTGCCGATGGCACCGGTGAGCAGGCCGAGGTTGCAGTACGCCATGACACCGGCGACACCTTGGGTCTGTTCGGAGAGGCCCAGGCCGCTGACGAAGAGACCCGGGCCGCTGGCGGCGATGATCCGGGCCGCCTTGCGGATGAGCTCGAGGTCAACCCGGGTGATGCGTGCGAGATCCTCGAGGTTCATCGCGGCGAGGTGCGCCCGGTACTGGTCGAAGCCCTCGCACCTGGCGTCGACGTACGAGCGGTCGTAGAGCCGCTCCTCGACGATGACCTTCGCCAACGCGTTCAGGAGCGGCACGTTCGTACCCGGCCAGAGCTGGAGGTGGACCGCGGCGTATTTGGAGATCTCGATCTGACGCGGGTCGATGACGACGAGCTGGGCGCCGGTGAGCACCGCCTGCTTGAGGCGGGCACCGATGACCGGGTGGGCCTCGGTGGGGTTCGCTCCCGCGACGACGATGAGCGGGGCTTCCTCGATATCAACATACGACGCGGTCGCCGCGCCCGTGCCCGTGGAGGCGCCGAGCGCGATGGCGGTGGAGGAGTGACACACGCGGGCGCAGCAGTCCGTGTTGTTGGTGCCGATGATGGAACGGAAGAGCTTTTGAAGGAGGTACGCGGCCTCGTTGGTTGAACGAGAGGAGGTCATGGTGCCCAGGGCGTCGGGCCCGTGAGCGTCACGGATCTCGAGGAGTCGCTTCGCGGTGTACGCGATGGCGTGGTCCCACTCGACTTCCTGGAAGTGGCCCGAGGCATCACGAATGAGGGGCTTGGAGAGTCGGTCCTTGGAGTGGTGGTAGGCGTGGGCGTAACGCCCCTTGACGCACAGATGGCCGTTGTTGACGGTTGCGGTGTCAACGCCCTTGATGCGGAGCACGACGCCTTTCTCGGCCTCGATGTGCGTGCGACAGCCGACACCGCAGTAGCCGCAGACTGACTCGGCGACGTGGTCAGGGGTCGCGGGTGTGCGCATGCGATCGCGGTCGGTGATCGCGCCGGTGGGGCAAGCGTCAACGCACGCGCCGCACGAAACGCAGCCGGAGTCTGCGAAGGTCTCGGTGAGGCCGAAGACAAGTCGGCTACGGCCACCTCGCCCTTCGATGCCGTAGACGAACTGGCCCTGGACCTGCTCGCAGGTGTTGAGGCAGAGCCTGCAGGTGATGCAGAGATCTCGATCGAATCGCATGTAGGGGTGGGACTCGTCCACCGGGTGCGGAGCGGCGTGGTGACCGAAGTCACAGTCCTGAACCCCATGCTCCGCAAGCAACTTCTCGAACTTGGATCCGCTCTCGCGGGGAGTACACGCGCCCGCAGGGAGCGCGGAGAGCATGAGCGAAAGAAGATCCGCACGCAGGGTGCGGAGCGCAGCGGACTCGGTCACGATCACGGCGCCGGGTGCGATGGGCGTGTGACAGGCTGCCTGACGTCTTGATCCCTGGATGTCCACGAGGCACATCCGGCAACCACCCTCCGGTTCGAGGCCGTCGGCGTGGCAGAGGGTCGGGATATCGATGCCAACGCGGGTTGCCGCGGCGAGGATCGTGTCACCCGGGCGAACATCCACCTGGAGGCCATTGATCGTGGCGGTGGTGCGGTGGGTAGCGCTCACGGGCGAGTCTCCGCGAAGGCGTGGGGCGCGAACTTCTCGAGGATGGTCTTGACGGGTCCCGGGGTCTCGCGGCCGAAGGCACACAGGCTGGCTTCTTTCATCAGGGCGAGGATCCTCTCCAGTTGCGGGGCGTCGTCGCGAGTCAGCCCCTTCTTCGAGAGCTCGTGGGCGCGGATGGTGCCCATGCGGCAGGGGACACACTTGCCACAGGATTCGTCGCGCATAAAGGTGAGCAGATGATGAAGCAGGGCTCGCCAGTCCACGCCGCGCGGAATGGCGATCATGCCGCCGTGACCGAGCGTGATCCCACGACGTGCCATGCAGGCGAAACAGATGGGGACGTCCCACTGGTCGGGGGTCACGATGCTGCCCATCGGTCCGCCGAGGAGGACCGCCTCGAGAGGCTGGCCGTCCGCGCTGCCGCCAGCGAGTTCGTCGATCGCGGCGCGGAGCGTGACACCGAAGTCGATCTCGACGATGCCAGGCTTCGCGAAGCCATGGTTGAAGCACAGGGCCTTGGTGCCCTTGCTGTCGGCGGTGCCGACGGCGGCGTACGCGTCGGCTCCGCGTTCGAAGATCCACGGCACGTTGTTCAGCGTTTCGACGTTGTCGACAACAGTGGGCTTGCCGAAGAGTCCGGCATCGACGGGGAACGGTGGGCGGGGCCAGACCTCGCCCCGCTGGCCCTCGATCGCCGCGAGCAGCGCGGTCTCCTCGCCGCAGACGTACGAGCCCATGCCGCGGATAATCTCGATGGCGAACGGTTTATCGGCACCGAGCGCGTTCGATCCGAGGAACCCGGCGGCGGTCGCGGCGGCGATGGCGCGGGTCATGACATCGGAAGAAGCGGGGTACTCGGAGCGGATAAACACGTAGCCGTGCGCAGCACCGATAGCGTGCGCGCAGATCGCCATGCCTTCGATGATCGAGTGGGGATCTCGCTCCATGAGTTCGCGGTCGATGAAAGAGCCGGGGTCACCCTCGTCGCCGTTGGCGATAACGTACTTCGGCGAACCCGCGGCCTTGGCGGCGAGTTGCCATTTCCGCCCGGTTGGGTAGGCGGCTCCGCCGCGTCCCTTGATTCCGGAGGCCAGCATGACGTCCACGGCTTGTTCGGGGGCGAACTTCAGGGCTGCGCGTAGCCCCGCGTAGTCCGGCACCGCCTCGGGACTCGACGTGTTCCCCGCGAGCCGAGCGGTGACGATGGCGTGACGCGAAGCGGTGCGGATTGAGGAAGGCGCGGGGTGCGAGGGGTTTGCACCGGGCGTGAGCGCGCCGAGCGTGTCGAGAGAGAGCGAGGGAACGACGTGCCCCGCGGGCGTCATCGCGACGGGAGAACGGTCGCAGTACCCAAGGCAGTACACACCCTGGCACGCGTGCGCCTTCGAGAGTTCACGCGCGATCTCGCCACCGCCGGCGAGGCTGCACGATGTACCGGAGCAGACGCGTATCGCCGACGGATCGTGCTTGCAGTCGTCGAAGGACGACACCGCGCCACGAACGGTCGCGATCGGGAGCTCGATCGCCTCGGCGATGCGTTTCACGCCGGCGGCGTCAACCCCGTGATGTGCGTCCACCTCAGCCTTGAACTCATGGAGCGCGGGCGCGAGGGTCTGGTCGGGGTCGTGGGTCGCGCGGTAGGCCCTGGATCTCGTGGTCATGGTGCCTCCGTGGGGTGGACTCGGGGCGAGCTCGCCGCTGATTGATTAGAAAAGACCCTCGATGCGGCCCGTGACAGGGTCGATATCGACCTCGGTGAACGCTGCCCGGGGCGGCAGACCGGGCATCGTCCGCATCGTGCCCACGAGCGGGTAGATGAACCCGGCGCCGAGCGAGGCCCGCATGTCCCTGACGGTGATCCTGAATCCATCCGGCGCTCCCTTGAGTTCGGCGTTGTCCGAGAAGGACAGGTGCGTCTTCGCCATGCAGATCGGCAGTGTACTGAAGCCGAGCCTCGTGTACAGATCGATCTTGGCCTTCGCCTCCGGCGTGTAGTCCACACCGACCGCACCGTACGTCCGAGCGATCGCCTCGATCTTGGACTCGATGGAGGCGTCCGCCGGATACAGCAACTGGAACGACGATGGCGTTGCGCACGCCGCCATCACGGCCTTGCCGAGCTCCGTTGCGCCCGCGCCGCCGTCCGCCCACACGGTCGCGCGGACCGCGGCAAACGCGCCCGCCTTCACCGCGGCCTTGCGGATGAGCTCGATCTCGGCCTCCGTGTCGGTCGCGAAGGCGTTGACGGCCACCACGACCGGCACCCCGTACGAACTCACGTTCTGAATATGGCGAAGGAGATTCGGCAGCCCCGCCTCCAGAAGCGGGAGGTTTTCCTTCGTGTACGCGTCTTCCAGCGGCTTGCCCGCGACCACCTTCGGCCCGCCGCCGTGCATCTTGAGGGCGCGGATGGTGGTTGTCAGGACCGACACATGGGGCTTGAGCCCGCTGAACCGCGACTTCACGTTCCAGAACTTCTCGAATCCGATATCTGCTGCAAAGCCCGACTCGGTG
>JBEIUO010000405.1:0-3632 GCA_040374335.1 Phycisphaeraceae bacterium | reverse complement strand
GGGGGTGATGCGGCCGTTGACGGGCGGCGTGGAGGAGAGGGCGAGGCGGGCGGTGGCGTTGGCGGGGATGCCGTCGACGCCGAGCTTGTAGTCGAGGTTGCCGACCATGGGCGGGGCCTGGGCGATCATGCGGGGGATGACGCCGCCGGCGCCGGGGACGCCGCCGCCGATGAGGGTGGCGCGGTTGGCGGGGCGGTCGGCGACGAGGAGGGGACGGTCGAAGGGGAAGGCCTGGTCACGGACGCGGGGGTCGGTGAGGCCGTTGGCGATGAAGTCGGCGATGTCGGCCTGGGGACCCGGCGGGATGGCGATGCCGCCGATGAGCGGGTCGCGGTTGTCGGGGAAGCCGGCGGGCGCGCCTGGGGCGCGGGCGTAGAAGGCGACGACGGCAGCGACGGAGTTGAACATGCCGTTGTGCATGAAGGTGCGTTTGAGGCCGGCGTTGCGGAGGGCGGGGACTTTGAACTTGCCGCGGTCGTTGATGTTGCCGGTGACTTCCTGGCGGCCGGGGTCTTCTGTGGTGGGGCGGAGGCCGATGTTGCGGAAGGTGAAGTCGGTGAACTGGTCGTTGACGAGGCTGTGGCAGACGTTGCAGCGGGAGCCGGGGTTTTGGAAGGCGTTGAGGCCGCGCTGCTGGGCGGCGGTGAGGGCGTTGACCTCGCCGGCGCGGAAGCGGTCGAAGGGGGTTTGGTCGGAGATGAGGGTTCGCTCGTAGGTGGCGATGGCCATGGCGATGCGGGCGGCGGTGATCTGGGAGTCACCGAAGGCGGCCTGGAAGAGGTCGGGGTAGGAGGGGTGAGAGGTGAGGACGGAGGCGACGTCGGTGGGGATGTTGGTGGCGAGGTCGAGGGGGTTGACGCGGGCGAGCTTGGAGGAGACGAAGGACCAGTCGATGGCTTCATGGCCCATTTCGACGGAGCTGACTGGGGGATTGACGGACTGGCTTTCGAGGGCGGCGCCGTTGTTGAGGACGACGGCGTTGGTGATGGGGTCGCGGAACTGGCCGGTGGCGCGACCGTCCCAGAAGAGGTTGGGGGCGTAGGCGGCGTTGATCATGGAGTTGGCGGCGCGGCCGGTGATCTGTGGGTTGAGGGCGAAGACGGGGTCGCGGAGGTAGCTGGTGTTGGCGTCGGAGTGGATGGTGCCGGCGGAGCCGAGGATGTCGTCGGGGGTGTTGACGAGGTTGTCGTCACCGGGGTTGCGGGCGATGCGGGGGTCGGCGCCGCCGTTGACGGGGGCGTGGCAGGTGCCGCAGCTGACGAGGGTATTGGAGGAGAGCTGTTCGTCCCAGAACAGGATTTTGCCGAGGACGCGCTTGGGCTCGGTGATGGGGTTTCCCGGGGGAACGGGGACGGGCGGGAGGGCGGCCCAGGCGAAGTAGGCGAAGGTGCCGATTGCGGCGAGGCCGGTGAGGAGGGCGGGCTTGGAGGCGGCGCCGAGGCGAGAGCCAGCTTTCCGGAGGAGTTCTTTGGCGGAACGAGGCATAAAGGGTTCCCCTGATCTGTTGGCGCGGGTGAACGCGTCAGGACTTGGAAATGCCGGCAAACCGGCGGACGGACGCCCCCCCACGATGGATGTGTTGTCGGGTGGGGCGGGCTGGGGGACAGGGATGGCCGGAATTTGTGATGATGGGTGTCCCCGGGGGGCGGCGGCGGGTCAAACTCTGGTGGAGCAACCTTGAAAGACACCATACCTCACGATTCGCGGAACGTGTTCGAGATTCTCGTGCGGGAGCACGCGGACATGCTGGCGGCGTTCATCCGGACGCTGGTGCGGGATCCGGGCGCGGTGGACGACATCTTTCAGGAAGCGATCATCGTGGCGTGGAGGCGGCTGGACGACTTTGATCGGTCGAGGCCGTTTGCGCCGTGGCTGCGGGGGATCGCGGCGAACTGCGCGATGGCGTCGTTTCGGGCGGGGCGGGCGCGGCCGCTCGCGGATGACCCGGCGCTGATTGACGCGATCCACGAGTCGTTTGATGCGCTGGGCAAGCGGCGGGGGGATTCGTTCCGCGATCGCGTCGGGCATTTGGATGAGTGCCTGTCGCTGCTGCCGGAGTCGATGCGGGAGTGCATTTTGCTCGCGTACTCGAAGGGGATGATGCTCAAGCAGATCGCGGAGGCGACGGGGCAGATGGAAGAAACGATCAAGAAGCGGGTTCAGCGGGCGCGGCAGGCGCTGGCGGACTGCATTCTCTCGCGGGAGGCATCGGTATGAACGGGAACGACGAGATCGGCGCGGGTGGGGCGGGGACGCCGGCGGAGTCGCGGGAGACCGCGGCGAAAGAGGCGTTTGCGCACGGGCTGCTGGAGTTCTCGCGTCGGGACACGCGGGAGGCGCAGGAGGCGCGGATTCGGCGCGCGATGGCGGCGCTTGGCGAGGACGCGGGCGAGCAGGAGTCGCGACAGATGCGGTTCCCGACGCCGGGGCGGAGGGCGCTACGGCTGATTCTGTCGGCGGCGGCGAGCGTGGTGCTGCTGGGAGTGGTGAGTTTGTACTTTGGATCGACGGAGCCGACGGCGATGGCGCTGGTGCAGGCGAGCATCGATGCGGCGCAGAAGTCACCGGTGCGTCGGTACGAGGTGCGTGCGTCGGCGGACATCCGGGTGTTGCCGGAGTCGGCGCAGGCGACGCTGGATGTGGGGAGCGATCGGCAGTTTGTGATTCGGGCGAAGACGGAGCGCGGGGAGCAGATCGCGGGTGGGCGCGGGGCTGATGGCGAGTGGGCGATCAAGGGGAATGGCGATGTGGAGACGGAGGAGGCCCGGGCGTACTGGCCGCGGTGGATCTTCTTGTTGGATGAATCGCTGACGGGCTCACCGGATGACATTTTGGTGGGGCTGGAGCGGGACTTTGAGTTGCGGGTTGATTCGACGGAGACGGTTGATGGGGTGAAGTGTCGGCACATTCACGCGGTGCGGCGGGATGAGCCGCGCGAGGCGAGGGGTGGACGCGAGGGAACGAAGGAGCGAGGAGCAGGACCGGGCCCGGAGAACGCGGGCGAAGGTGCGCGACCGGGGCCGCGTGAGGGAGCTCGGGAAGGTGAGCCGCGCGGGCCGATGGGTCCTCGGGGCGGGCGTGGACGGATGGGAGATGGAGGCCCGCAGGGTGGGATGCCCGAGGGTGTCGACGAAAGGCCGCTGGGGCCGGGACCTGGCGTTGCGCCGGAACTCGCACCGTTCCTCGATGGGCTGAGGCGCGAAGGGCGGCCCGAAGGCGAAGGACCCGAAGGGGGCCGGGGTGGACCGGGCCACGAACGTGGGCCGGGGGGCCCGCCGCGGATGGGGCGGTTTGTGCCGCCGGACTTCGTGCCGCGGGGAGAGGCGCGAGCGCGGCTGCCGAAGTCGATTGATTTGTGGGTGGATTCGGAATCGATGATTGTGCAGCGTGTGGCGGTGTGGTGGGATGGGCCGAGGCCGATGCCGGCGCATCGGGCGGGGATGCCGCGGCATCCGGGGCCGCCTGCGCGGCTGGAGTTTCGGTTGGTGGAGACGCCGGAGACTGGTGAGGGGTGGTTTGAGGCGGGGGCGCACGGAGGGGGGACGAAGTAAGGCGGTTGGTGTGTGAAAAGGGAAGAACCCCGAGCGATCGCTCGGAGTTCTTGTTTGTAGCGGGGGGTGTGTTGTGGGGGG
>JBEIUO010000469.1:0-3251 GCA_040374335.1 Phycisphaeraceae bacterium | reverse complement strand
GTACCAGTCGGCGAGGAGGTAGAGGGCGTTGGCGTACGGCATCAGCACGTGGTTCGGCTTGCCCTGATTGGTGCCCAGCTCGACGAGCAGCAGCGCGAGGGTTGCGGCGGGATTGTCGACGAGTTGGGGGCTCGAGCAACGGCGGTCCATATCCGCCGCGCCGTTGAGCAGTGCTTCGATGTCGATGCCGCACATGGCGGCGGAGAAGAGGCCGACCGGGCTGAGGACGCTGAAGCGACCGCCGACGCCGTCGGGCACCGGGAGGGTGACGTACCCCTCGCGGTCGCAGATCTGCCGCATGGTTCCCTTCTTGGGGTCGGTGATGGCGACGATGTGCTCGGAGGCCTTCGCGCCGATACGGCGGGCGAGGATGTCGCGGATCACCATGAACTGCGCCGCGGTTTCGGCGGTTTCGCCGCTCTTGCTGACGACGTTGAAGAGGGTGCGGGAAAGGCCGCCGTTCTGGGATTCGCAGAACTCAAGGACAGCGCCGAAGGTCTCGGGGTCGACGTTGTCGACGACGAAGAGGCGCGGGCAGCCCTTTCGGGCTTCGTTCGAGAGCAGGTTCCAGGTGGGGGGATTCAGCGCGGATTGCAGAGCGATGTTGCCCAGCGCCGAACCGCCGATGCCAAGGACGACGAGCGTGTCGAACTTCCCTTGGCGAGCGGCGACGACCTCACGGACCGCCTTGAGGTGAGTCGAGCGGACGGGATCAAACGGGAGATCACGCCAGCGTTCCCAGCCGGTGCCGCGGCTCTTGGCGAGGCGCTCGGTGTTGTGAGAAACTGCCGCGGCGGCGGGGCTTCCGGGTGCGAGAACGGCGGGGTCGATACCGTGAGAACCGACCTTGTCCGCGAGGCAGTTGGTGTAGTCGATGCTGATCATGGGCGAAGGATAGCGTGGAGAGCCCGGTCCGTGGGCGGCGGGGAGTCAAACTCTGGCGAGGGATCGGGGGGCGGGTATGGGCGGGGGGCGAACACCCGGCGCGGTCGGTTCCCCTACCCTCCGGCATGATCCATCCATGGCACGACGTCACGCCGGGCGTTGAGGGGCAGGAACTCCCCGCGCGTTTCCGCGCGGTGATCGAGATCCCGAAGGGGTCGAGCAACAAGTACGAGATCGACAAGGGGAGCGGGTTGCTCAAGCTGGATCGGGTTTTGAGCAGCGCGGTGTACTACCCGGCGAACTACGGGTTCATCCCGCAGACGCTCGCGGAGGACGACGACCCGTTGGACGTGCTGGTGTACTGCATCGAGGACATTCCTCCGCTGTGCCTGTGCGACGCGAGAGCGGTGGGGCTCATGACGATGATCGACCACGGCGCGCCGGATCACAAGGTGATCGCGGTGATGACGGGCGATCCGATCTACAACGAGTTCCAGAAGGCGAGCGACTTTCCGAAGCACATCTTCAAGATGCTTCGGCAGTTCTTCGAGGACTACAAGATGCTCGAGGGCAAGGATGTTGAGGTGGACGAGATCCTGCCGGCGGAGGCCGCGTACGCGGTGATCGAGGATTGCCTCGCGCGGTACGCCAAGGCGCGTCGCACGGGCCTGATGAAGGGGCTTCGGTAGTCCGCGAGAGGCCCGGTGGTTTATCCGATCTTCACCGGGATGCGAAGCGGAGGGCATGCCACGCGGGGTTCGTCGGAATATCATCTCTCGCACGGACGCAACACCGGTCGCGCCAAGCGACCACGAGAGTGAGATTCCCATGTCTCCCCAAGCCAATGAACCACGCAACGCCGTGAGCGGTGCCGCGCCCTCTGCCGATGAGGTTGTATCGCACATCCGCAGCGGGATGAACGTGTTCGTACACGGCGGATCGGCGACTCCGACCGCTTTGCTCGAAGCACTTTCCCGCCGGACGGATCTCCGCAACGTTCGGTTGTACCACCTGCACCTCGCGGGGCCGTTGCCGTTCACCGCGCCGGAGTTCGAGGGGCGGATCACCTCCGTCTCACTCTTCACCGGCCAGGGACTGCGCGAGCCGATCTCCAAGGGGCGCGCGGAGTACATGCCGGTCTTCCTTTCGGACATCCCTGCGCTCTTCGCGCACCATTCGATCAAGCTCGATGCCGCTCTCATCTCGCTGTCGCCTCCGGATCGGCATGGGTTCTGCACCCTGGGCGTATCGGTCGACGCGGCCCGCAGCGCGGCGGACAACGCACCCCTCGTGCTCGCCGAGATCAACGACCAGATGCCCCGCACGCACGGCCACAGCGTTGTGCCGCTCGGATCCGTAAACGCGTACACGCACACGAGCCGCCCGCTCCACGAGCATGGTGCGGAGCCCGAGTCTCCCGTGATCGCCCGCATCGGCGAGATCATCTCCGAACTGGTGGAAGATGGTTCGTGCCTGCAGATGGGCATCGGCGCCATCCCGGACGCGGTGCTCCTGCGACTCAAGAGCAAGCGAGATCTGGGCGTGCACACCGAGATGTTCTCCGATCGCCTGGTGGATCTCTTCGAGGCCGGCGCGATCACGAATCGGCGCAAGGGCGTGCACCCGGGCCGCATCGTGACCAGTTTCGTCATCGGCACCCGCCGGGTCTTTGATTTCGTGAACGACAACCCGCTTGTCGAGTTTCACCCCTGCGACCGCACGAACGACACGTCGCTCATCCGCAAGAACCCGGGCGTTGTCGCCATCAACTCGGCGATCCAGGTCGACCTCACCGGGCAGGTCTGCGCCGATTCCATGGGACACCGGGTCTACTCGGGTATCGGTGGCCAGATGGATTTCATCCGCGGCGCGGCGCTCAGCCGGGGCGGAAAGGCCATCATCGCTATCCCGTCGACGGCCGCGGGCGGTTCGATCAGCCGCATCGTTCCCGAGCTTGCGCCGGGCGCGGGGGTCGTGACGACGCGCGGGCACGTGCACTGGCTGGTCACCGAGTACGGTGCGGTGAACCTGCACGGGCGCACGCTGTCGGAACGCGCAGAAGCACTCATCGGCCTCGCTCACCCGGACTTCCGCGAGTCGCTTCGGGCCGCGTGGCGTTCACGCAAGTGCTGAATCAACGGGTGTCCGGTGCGCCAGTCGTGGTCGGGCCGATCTCCCGTGCGACGCGCCACGCGAACCACCAGTGCAGCGAGAGCCCGATGATCACCGCCACGTGAAAGATCTCGTGCGCACGGATGATCCCCGCCACCAGCGGTCGAAACTGGATCCCGTCGATCACGGCGCCGACCGTGTACGCGATCCCCCCGCCCAACAGCGGGAGAATGAACCGAAACCCCTTCGACCGT
>JBEIUO010000450.1:0-3339 GCA_040374335.1 Phycisphaeraceae bacterium | reverse complement strand
TCCCGCCGCTCCGCGAGCGACGCGACGACATCGCCGACCTCGCGCAGCACTTTGTTCGCGAGATCCGCTCCCGCGACGGTCGCCCCCAGCTCGTGTTCTCGCCGGAGGCACTGTCCCTTCTCACCGAGTACCACTGGCCCGGGAACATCCGTGAGTTGCAGAACATCTGCGAGCGGGCTGTGGTGCTGTCCGGCTCTTCAGGAGCCCCGATCCCGCGCGATCTGCTCGAGCCCTGGCTCAAGATCCGGGCCACGCCGATGCTCGCCCCGACGCAGATCATCGAGCCCAAGCCGACTCCGCAGGAGTTGCCGATCGACTCGAACAAGACGCTCGAGGAGATTGAGCGAGAGACCATCGTGCGCACGCTCGAACGCTTCAAGGGCCACCGCCAACGCACCGCGACCGCCCTGGGCATCGGGGTCCGGACGCTGGGCCTGAAGCTCAAGAAGTGGAAAGAGATGAAACTGGTCGCCGAGACGCTCTGAAACGGCTCGGGGACCCGGTAGCTAAGTGGCACACCCTTCGCGAGGGGATCCTCGATGCTCATTCGTGATCTGATGAACTTCGGGGCCAGGCCAGCGCTCACGGAAGCGCAGAGCTTCGCCGCGGGCCGGCATCGGCTGATCATCAACAACATCGCGAACATGCAGACCCCGAACTACCAGCAGCAGGACGTCTCCGTGCCGGGGTTCCAGAAAGCCCTCCGTGAGGCCGTGGACCGCCGCCGCGAGTCGGCCCAGGGGAGCGACAACGGGGTGTTCGAAATGCCGGAGACCAGGGAACTTGTGAAGGGCCCGCGCGGGTTTTCGACCTTGAACCCCCGTACGGACGGCCAGGGGATCCTCTACCACGACCGCAACAACCGCGACATGGAGCGGTTGATGCAGAACCTCGCGGAAAACGGGCTCCAGTTTCGGTTCGCGACCGACGTGCTCCGGCAGCAGGGTGAGTTGCTTCGGGCCGCGATTGGCCAACGTGCTTGAGTGACAGGAGGTCGGCGTGTACGGATTGCTCGAAATCTCCACCAGCGGCATGATCGCCCAGCGCACGCGGCTGAGCGCGATCTCCGCAAACGTCGCCAACCGCCACTCGGTCAACGCCGACGGCACCCCCTACCGGGCCAAGATGGTCTTCTTCGAACCCGGCGACGCCAGCGCAACTACCGCCGAGGGGCGCAAGTACGGCGTGCATGTTGCGCGTATCGAGGATGATCCCACCCCCTTCAATCTGCGCTGGGACCCCGGCGATCCAAGGGCCCTCAAGTCCGGCCCAAACGCGGGGTACGTGCAGGAATCAAACGTAAACCCTGTACTCGAGCAGGTCAACGCAATCCAGGCGACCCGGGCGTACGAAGCCAACGCGGTCGCGGCAGAGGCGACAAAGGTCATGATCCAGCAGGCACTGCGTTTGCTTGGCTGATGTATGATGCGGGCGGTTCGGCACCGGTGTGCCACGTCCTTGGAGATTGGCAATGGCGGATCCACTTGGACTCATCGGCGGCGCAGGCGGGAACTTCCCCGTTCGCCCTGATCTCTCCAGGCAACAGGAAGGTGGCCAGGGGACTGGCCCGAGTTTCAAGGAGCTGCTCGCGCAGAACCTTGATGAAGTCAATCGCGCGCAGCAGGAAGCGACCCGCGCGGTCGAAGATGTGCTCACCGGACAGAGGACCGACGTGGAACGCGTCATCGACGCGACCCGCAAGGCCGACGACGCCTTCCGGATGCTCCAAGCCCTCCGGAACCGGGTGATGGAGGCGTACGACGAGGTGAAGCAGATGAGGGTCTGACCCTCCGTCCGGCCGGTTCTCGGACCATCGCGATACTGCCATTCAAGCCAGCGACCACATGCAGCCGAAACAGATCGGATCGGCGCGACGCGCAATGGCGTCACCCGATTCCGCGCAAGGAGTGCGCGGCTGACAGGGCATGGAGGCCGGCTCAATGGAACAGATCAGGCGCATCGTCGCCAACATCGCGAAGCAGCTCTCGGGGCTCAACGCGACCCAAAAACTGTTGATCGGTTCGCTCTGTGTCATCCTGGTGATGACGCTGTTCCTCGTCTCCCAGTACGCGGGGACTGCCTCGCGGGTTGCGCCGGTGCCCACGCTTGTGCCGGCGGACTTTGAGCGCGCGGCCTCAAAGCTGCGGATGGTGGGAATCGCGTCGTACCCCGAGGGTGGCAAGCTGGTCGTCAACGCCGAGGATGAAGTTCAGGCCCGCGCGGCACTGCTCGAGGACGGTTTTGTGGCCCCGGGCGAGAAGGCCCTGCTCTTTGAGAACATCCTCCAGCGGCAGAGCTGGACGAACTCGCGGCAGCAGAACGACAAGCTGTACCAGGTTGCGCTTCAGAACGAGCTGAACAAGTGCCTGATGCTGATGCAGAACATCAAGACCGCGCAGGTGCTGATCGACTTGCCCCAGCAGGCGGGGTTTGGCCCGAAGACCAAGGTGCCGACCGCGGCGATCACGGTGCGGACGCGTGATGGCTCTCCGATGAGTCAGGGCATGGTGAACGCGGTCGCCGGTGTCGTGGCCGGGTCGGTGTCGGGGCTGGAGTTGAGCAACATTCGTGTGATCGACGCGTCGCAAGGGCGGCAGCACCGTCCGACCAGCGACAGCGACCAGCTCGCGACGACCTACCTCGAGCACGCGTCGCGCGTCGAAACGAACGTGCGCGACAAGTTCCAGGATCTGCTGTCGTACATACCGGGTGTCGTCATCGCGGTTACGGCCCAGGTTGATGTGAAGCGTTCGCAGAGCCAGGTGATCGCGTTCTCCCCCGAGAAGCAGGGGACCGTGTCGCTCGAAAAAGAGAGAACGAAAACCATCTCTTCTACGAGCGAGTCCTCCTCCGCTGGAACGCCGGGCGTGACCGCGAACCAGACGGCCGACGTCACCGTGCAGGGGGGTGGGAGCGGAACCAACGAAAGCTCCGAAGAATCAACCGTCAAGAACGATGTGCACGTTGGGCAGAAGACCGAAACGGTTACCGATCCCAAGGGCTACCCCACGCTCGTGGCGGTCAGCGTGAACGTCCCCCGTGGTTATGTGGCCAGCCTCGTGAAGAGCGCGGCGGGCGCAGCCCCTAACACCGGTACCGCTCCGGCAGGCCCCACAGATGCCGAGGTGGATCAGAAGTTTATTGCCTCGATCAAACCGATGATTGTGGATAGCCTCGTTCCTCAGCTGAGGGCGTTGATGGTGCAGAGCGGCCAGAACGTGACGGCCGCGGCGATGAAGGCGTTGGCCGAGGAGATGAACAGTGTCTCGATGATCCCGGGCGACATGCCGGTCACGGCGGCGAGCGGCGGGGTGCTGGGTGGTGGGGGGACCGGTGGTG
>JBEIUO010000757.1:0-1881 GCA_040374335.1 Phycisphaeraceae bacterium | reverse complement strand
GCGTTGAAGTACTGTTCCGCCGTTTGATAGATGGACTCTTCGCCGACGCCACTGGCGGTCGTGACGAATGCGCCGCGTTCGTAGGCCCACTCGCGGCGTTTGATTTCGAGGCCGGAGGCGTTCAGGTAGACCACAGTGCGCGTGCGAAGGCCGGGCGCGGAGTGGTTGGTCGCGTGTTCTGATTGGCCGTACTGCGGGTTGTCTCGTGCTTCCTGGGAGTCAAACTCCTCGACGATAGTGATGAACCGGGGGGTCGCGAGTTGCTGGCCCGGCTGGGTGAAGGAGGCGAGCGAGAGATGCGCATAGCCCTGCCATGTGTAAGGCGCGGCAAAGACCGAGCGGTGCGGCTTTCCGGCCGCGCTCAGGGCACCGAAGACACCCGAAGAGCCCTCCACCGCTTCGCTGGGCGGGAGCCAGTACTTGTACATCCGGTAGTGGCGCCACTCGCCGCGGTCATTGCGGAGGCTCGCGGCGCGGACGGTGCCGCCGGGCGTCCAGTTCGCGACGCCGGAGGGGGTTTGAACGTCGACGTAGTGGCGCTGGGTTCCGGGGAGCGTGACGAGGGCCTGTTCGTCGGGGAGGCGATCGAGCGGCGCGGAGTTCTGCCAGTGCGCGGTGGCGTACGCGAGGAGTCGCGAGCGGGCCGATGCTGTGATGAGCACGCGATTGGAGCCGGGCTCGCGGACGGCGCAGGATGCGACTTGTTCCCATCGCTGCTCGACAAGGTCATTGACGGAGAAGGGCGTGCCGCCGGTGGTGGGAAGAAGCGGTTGAACACCGGCCTGGTCCGAGCAGGCGTCTTCGCCGGCCGCGGCGAGGAGGCGGGCGAGCTCGGCGGGTTCGTAGACGGCTTCGAGCCAGGGGAGGGCGTGGCCTAGACCTTCGTTGATCGTGAGGTTGGAGTAGATGAACGCGCGAGTGCGGGTGTCGTGCCGACCGGTGACGGGATCGGCGGTGGTCATCGTGGTCTTGAGGAGAGTTGGCGGGCAGGTGACGCGACCGAGCTGATCGGGGACATCGGTGGTGCGGGTGTAGTTGTAGTGGGAACGGATGCAGTAGCGCCACGCGTGGAGGCCGGAGGAGGGGCTGGCGGAGGCGAGAGGATCGGTGCCGCCGTCGAGGCTCGGGGTGCCGTCGGGGAGCAGCATGCCGTCGGTGGGCGGAAGGGTGAACGCGAAGCCGCTGTTTTCAAGCTGGGTCGTCGCGTCGAAGTCGTAGACGTAGATGCGGTCGATCGCGACGACGCCGTAGACGCCGGAATCGGCGAGCGTGCGATTCCACTCGTCGGAGTCTTGGTTGTTGACGGGCTTGGGCGGGGGCGAGACGAGTCGGTGCGCGTAGACGAGGGTCCAGGCGACGTCGAGGGATCCGTCTTCGCGGCGTGTGGAGAGCCGCAAGCTTCGGAGCTGCCCCTTAGACGGACAGTTCTGGGCGCACTCGATGCACTCGGGCGTGCCCGCGTGATCGGCGAAGAACCATGACGCCGGCTGGTACGTCATCTCGACGACGTGGCCGTAGCGGTCTTCGATCATCGAGCAGGTGGCGTAGTAGGGGACGCCGAAGCCGGGGTTGGTCGAGTCGGTCCACGGGTTGTGGTAGCGACCGTCGGGGAACTGCTGCGGGAGGAAGGGGCGGTCGTGGTAGGAGCGTTCTTCCCAGCGCGGGTTGGCGTCGGGGTTGATGGTGTGGCGGTCCCAGGAGTGCGAGGGGATGTCCTCGCGGTGAACGTTGAAGGTGTAGGTGAGTGCGCCGTCGTACAGGGTGACCTTGTACTGGGTGGGTGGGATGGACCAGGAGCGGTTGCCCCACGTGCCGTTGTGCTCCATGCGGGCGCGGAAGCGTGCGGGGGCCTCGTATCGCCCGCTTGATTCGATCTGCTGG
>JBEIUO010000332.1:0-4083 GCA_040374335.1 Phycisphaeraceae bacterium | reverse complement strand
GTGGGGGGGGTGCTGGCATGAACGCTCCCGACTTCCCCCTCTGCGAGGCCCACGCACACATCCCCATGTACGGAAGGGAACTCGCCCAGCCCTCGCTCGCCCACGTGCGATCCAAGGAAGAGTGCCTCGACGTGCTCCGGATCGAGGCCGCGAGGCTCGATGCGGAGGATCCTGCACGCGCCCGCTGGCTGTTGGCCAACGGCGTGAGGACGAACGCGTGGTCCCGTCCGACGTGGCCGACGCGGGATGAACTCGACGGTGTCTGCGGGGCCCGTCCCATCGCGGTGATGAGCTTCGATCACCATGCGCTCGCCGCCAACACCGCGGCGATGACCATCGCGGGTATCACCGACACGACGCCGGACCCGGAAGGCGGGGTAATCGAGCGCGACGCGAGCGGGAGGCCGACGGGTCTGCTGCTCGAGAGCGCGCACTGGCTCGTGCGCGCGGCGGTACCCGAACTGACACCCACCGAGCGGGAGGCGGCGGTGCGTGTCGCCGTGGATCACCTCGCGTCGTTTGGGTTCTCGGAGGTGCACGACCTCATGGCGCCGCGGTGGCTTGGCTCGGTGTTGTCCGGGCTGAGGGAGCGGGGGTTGTTGAACGCGCGGGCGCGGCTGTACGCCAAGCCCGAGGAGTTCGACGGCCTGTACGCCTCGCGCGGCGAGTGGGAGTCGGAGGATGTGAGGCTGGGGGGGCTCAAGCTCTTCGCCGACGGCACGCTCAACAGCCGCACCGCGTGGACGCTCGAGCCGTTCCGCAACCCGATGCCGGAGCACCCGTGCGGCACGGCGCTGCTGACCGAGGACGAGCTCGAGGCGGCGATGCGGCGGTGCGGGTCGCTCGGGGTTGAGTGCGCGGTGCACGCCATCGGCGATGGGGCGGTACGGGCGTGTCTGAACGCGTACGAGGCGTCGCGCCGGGCGTGCGGGCTGCGGATCGAGCACTGCGAGCTCGTCGATCCGGCGGACGTGCCGCGGTTCGCGGCGCTCGGTGTGGTGGCGAGTGTGCAGCCGTGCCATTTGCTGTACGACATCGAGGTGCTGAGGCGGGAGTTGCCGCACCGGGAGGCGTGCGTGCTGCCGCTGCGGTCGATGTTGGCGTCGGGGTTGAAAGCGGGGCGGACGTTGGTGTTCGGATCGGATGCGCCGATCGTGAGGCCGGATCCGATGGACTCAGTGATCGGCGCGACGATGCGGCGGCGGACGGGCACCGGGCCGGCGGGGGGCGAGAGCGAGGCGGTGGGGTTGGGCGAGGCGATCGGTGAAGGGGAGGCGTGGGCGTGCTTCCGGGCGGGAGGGGGATGAATCGGGTTCCAGAGGGGCGGGCTTTGGCGGGTGAGGGGTCTTAGTATTCCGGAGCAGTCTCACCGGAGCTCTCGCATGCGTCAGGACATCAAGTACAACAACATCATCGACTCGGACTCGGCGCGGATCGCGCAGGCGGCCGCGGACGCTGCGCCGAACACGCCCGCGGCGGAGATCGACGCGGATAAGTACTACATCACGCAGCGGTACGAGCTGTACACGCAGGCGGACCACGAGGTGTGGCGTGACATGTTCGACCGGCGGTGGGCGATGCTGGAGAGCCAGGTGTCGGGCCAGTTCATCGAGGGGCTGAAGATCCTCCGGCTGACGCGGGACCGGCTGCCGCTGCTGGACAACATGACGCTTTCGAAGCCGATTACGGTGGCGAACGGGGACATGTTGCCGGCGGGGACGCAGTTGACGGGGATCAACACGTTCCTGAAGGCGCAGAGTGAATGGGCTTCGTACGGTGTGCCGGGGTATTTGCCGGCGAAAGCGTTCTTCGCGTGCCTCGCGCAGCGGGAGTTTCCGACGACGGTCTTGATCCGCCCGCGCGAGGTGATGGACTATCTGCCGGAGCCGGACATCTTCCACGACGTGTTCGGGCATGTGCCGCTGCACACGCTGAAGGTGTTTGCGGACTTTCTTCAGACGTACGGGCGGGCGGCGTTGCTGTGCGAGGATGAAGAGCACATCAAGCGGCTGGGGCGTCTGTTCTGGTTTACGGTCGAGTTTGGGCTGATCAAAGAGGACGGGCGGATCAAGGTGTACGGGAGCGGTCTGGTTTCGAGCCACGCGGAGAGCGCGTACTCGCTGACGGGGGAATGGGAGCGGAAGGGGCACAGCGCGCCGGACTGCACGGCCCGCGCGGTGCCGGAGTACCGGCCGTTTGACCTGGAGCGGGTGTGCAACACGGACTTTGAGATCGATCACTTCCAGCCGATTTACTACGTGCTGGAGAGTTTCGAGCAGTTGCGGGACGCGATGAACCAGTACGCGGAGGAAGTGATCGGGGGCGCGAAGCTGGCCCAGTTGACAGCGCACTGAGGATGGCGGCGGCGGTGGGAGGGGAGTTGGGGGCGGCCGGACGGGGTGGGGGGAGGTGCGGATTCCTGTGGAACCGTTCTTGTCCTGCGCCGAATCGTCGATAATCTATAAGTGGTGGTGGCACCCGCGCGAGCGGAGCACTGGCGTAGCTCTGTCGTGTGCGGGTCGGTGATGGGAGCGGTCCCGCCGAGCAACAGGCCAATCATCGCGCGTTCGGTCAGACGCCCTGATCGTTCGTTCGCACAGAGACTCCCGGTCGATACGAGGCCGTGAGTCATCGCTCCCGGCCGACAGACGGTCGTGGAGCGCAACGGGAAGTTTCTCGTCACGATGGCCACCATTTCCACCTCGCGTTCGAAGTTCCTCCACGGACAGTGGACCGCCCCTGATTCTGCCGAGCTGTACGGCATTACGGACTGGGGGAAGGGGTACGTCGGGACCAATCCGGCCGGTCACGTAACGGTGATGCCGACGAAGGACCCTGCGCGCCAGATCGATCTGCACGAGGTGATCGAGGGGTTGCGGGAGCGTGGGATTCACACGCCGTGCCTTCTGCGGTTCAACGACATTCTGGACCACCGGCTTACGGAGATCCGCAAGTCGTTCGACGATGCGATGGCGGACCAGGGGTACCAGGGCGGGTACTCCTGCATCTACCCGATCAAGGTGAACCAGCAGCGGCACGTGTGCGAGCAGATCGCGAACACGGCGATCAACCTGAACTTCGGGTTGGAGGCGGGTTCGAAGCCGGAGTTGCTGGCGGTGCTGGGGTTGTCGGCGATGGCGGGTGGTCCCGGTGTGAACGGGATGCCGATCGTGTGCAACGGGTTCAAGGACGACGAGTTCATCGAGACGGTGATCCTGGCGACGAAGCTGGGGCGGAACATCATCCCGGTGGTGGAGAAGTTCACGGAGCTCGAGCTGATCGTGAAGCACGCGAAGCACTACGGGGTGAGGCCCCGGATCGGGCTGCGCGTGAAGCTGTCAAGCCGCGGCGCGGGTCGGTGGGAGGGGTCGGCGGGCGTCAGGAGCAAGTTCGGGCTGTTTGTGAGCGAGGTGCTGCAGGCGGTTGACTACCTGAAGAAGCACGGGATGCTGGACTGCCTGAACCTGCTGCACTGCCACGTGGGGAGCCAGCTGTACGACATCCGAGTGTTCAAGAACGCGGTGAACGAACTGACGCACATCTACGCCGAGCTGCACAAGATGGGCGCGGGGCTGTGCGTGCTGGACATCGGCGGCGGGATGGGGGTTGACTACGACGGCTCGCAGTCGGCGTGGAGCAGCTCGATCAACTACACCGTGGCGGAGTACGCCGCGGACGTGGTGCACCGCATCAAGAGCGTGTGCGACGCGGCGTCGGTGCCGCACCCGACGATTTTCAGCGAGTCCGGGCGCGCGATGGTGGCGTACGGCAGCGTGCTGGTGATGGATGTTCTGGGGACGAGCCGGTTCGAGGCGAACCCGGACATCGAGAACATCGAGGCGATGCTGAAGGCGGAGTCGGAGCAGCCGCAGCCGGTGCTCGACTTGCTCGAGGCGTACCAGAACGTGACGGAGCGGAACCTCACGGAAGCCTACCACGACGCGACGCAGGCGCGTGACGAGGCGATGAGCCTGTTCAGCCTGGGGTACATGTCGCTGACGATGCGTGCCGCGGCGGAGCGATTGTTCTGGGCGGTCGGGCATCGGATTCTGGAGCGGGCGGCGCGGAAGGGCGAGTTGCCGG
>JBEIUO010000609.1:0-2616 GCA_040374335.1 Phycisphaeraceae bacterium | reverse complement strand
GTCGCCCATCTTGGCGACGAACTTCTCGACGTTCGCCGTCATCGCGTCGCCGGTCTCACGCTCCATGATGCTGACGCCGATGATCTCGAGCTTGTCGGGATTCGCGGCCGCGAGGCGGGAGAGGTGCGGGATCGCGGCGCGGCAGGGGCCGCACCAGGTGGCCCAGAAGTCGACGACGTAGACCTTGCCGGGTTCGAAGGCAGAGAGCGGCTCGCCCTTGATCCACGTGCCGACGGCGAGTGCCGGGGGCGCTTTGCCGACGACGGTTGTGGGTTCCGCCGCGGGTTGGGTTGTGGGCGCGGGTTCGGCTTGCTGCGCTTGGCAGGGGAGGAGGAGTGAGAGTGAGAGGGCGGTTGCGAGGGTGATGTGCATGGTGGGAGGGGAAGAAGTGGCAAAGTGACAAAGTGGCGGAGTGGCAAAGTGAAGAAGTGAAGAGTGAGTGGGGTTAGGTGGGGCGTTTGCGGGCGGTCTTCTTCTTGGACGCCGGGGTCGCGCGTTTGGCAGCCGGTTTCTTGGCGACTTTCTTGGATTTCTTGGGGGCGGCCTTCTTGGGCGTGGTGGCTTTGGCGCGGTAGGCGTTGGCGGTGCCGAGGGAGAGGGCGGCGGCGTCGGGGTCGAAGATGCCGGTGTCGCTGGAGGTGTCGAACGCGCGGCCGCCGAGGGCTTCGACGAGATCGCGGACGAGGGGGAGGATGCCTTCCTTGCCGCGACAGGAGAGAGCGACGCAGGGGACGGGGTCTTCGTGGCCGATGTCGATCTCGACGGTGCCGTGCTTGCTGACGACGGCGGCGAAGCCGTGTTCGAAGAGGATGCCGGGGAGGACCGTGCGGATGGTCTTGATGACCTTGGCCTGAGCGCCGAGGGGCTTGGGGGTGAAGCCGTCGGGGATGGCGGCCATGCTGGTGTACTTGGCGGGGATGGATTGGATGAACAGGTCCCAGGACATTGGTGCTCCTTTGATATGTGGAGAGTAGCGTCGTGCTGGATGCGGGGGTGTGTTTGACGGTGCGCGGCGGCGGAGCGGTCGCGGGGGACGATGGTGTCGGTGCTATGATGGTGAACGACGTCTCGATGGGCGACTCTTGCGGGAGCGAGCTCGACGATTCGAAGAGTCGTTGCAGAGGAGAGAAATCATGAGATCGATTTGTGTGTTGGCCGTGATTGCGTTCGCGGGCGTTGCCCATGGCGTTGAGGTCGTGGTTGACGGGAAGTGCAACATCTTCGGGGCGGGATTGGCGACGCCTCCGGCGCCGGGCGGAGGTGGTGGGGGAGTGCGGCCGGTGATGCTGTCGCTGGTGGGACATGAGTTCTCGTACGTGGAGTTGACGAGCGTGACGGGAGCGGTGTCGGCCGGGGCGACGTTTCCGCTGAATGCTGCCGACGGCGGTACGTCGGCGAGTGGGACGACGGATGTGCTTTCGCTTGGGGGGATCTCGGGGCTGATTCATCAGAATCGGACGCTGTTTCTGACGGGCGTGTTTCTTGGGTCGGGGCCGGCGAGCGATCCTGCGCCTGCACGGCTGGATGTGACGAACGCGAACGGTGTGTCGGAGTTTTCGCCGTTGCTTGCGCAGACGTTCTTCATGGGCGATGGGCGGGATGAGGGGGCGAACTTTCAGCGGTTCAACATTCCGGCGGGGGCGACGCGGTTTTACCTGGGGTTTGTGGACGCGTTGGACTTTGGGAACCCGACTGATTTGCCGGGGCACTACGACGACAACTTTGGCTCGCTGCGGGTGAGCACGAATGTGGTTCCCTCGCCGGGTGCCGCGTGCGTGTTGGGGCTTGCGGGGTTGGCGTCGGCGCGTCGGCGGCGAGTGGTTCGGTAGGCAGGATCAGCGGCGCAACGGCTGCGGTGGGGATCACGCCGAACGCTTGCGTTTCGCGGCGGGCTTGGGCTTGCGCGCGTTGGCGGCGACGGCTTTGCGGACGGCGCGCTTCGCCGCGGCATCGACTGCTCGGCCATCGCGCATGAGTTCAGAAACGGTCATCGTCTTTCGGGTGGGAGTGGGCAGTAGCCGTTTCCTTGAGCTTGCCGAAGAGATGTCTGTCTGAGACTTTGATGGAAGTCGCGTGGCTGCCGGTGGCGCTGAGCGGGAGGTGCGAGCCGGAGTTATCAAAGATTCGCCACGTTCCGGCACGCTCGCCGAGCCTGCGCCGCCGCAGGGTCAGCCCGACCGCGTCCGACGGGCAGCCATGGGCTTACGCGGCTGAGACGGCGGCACGAAGGCCTTCTGCACGCCCCACTGTGCGGTGCGGTCCGTGTCCTTCGGGGTCTTGGTGGTTTCCGGCAGCACGCGGACGACCTTTTTCTTCTTCTTCTTTTCTGCCATGTGCAAACTCCTTTAGTCGAGCAAACGCAGCCGCGTCGACGGTCTACGCCTAGTTGACATGCAGGCGTGCGGCGAAAGGCTCGGGTCGTGTGCTGGATTCATCGTAGGTGCGCCAAGTGCCCGCGCTTCCTGTTCATCGCACCGGGGACCTATCCCGCGTACTTCGCCACTTCCTTGGCGACGTCGATGGTGGAGTCTTTGCCGCCCATGTCGTAGGTTTTGACTTTGCTTTCCTTGATGACGCGGGCGATGGCGGATTCGAGGCGGGCGGATTTTTCGGTTT
>JBEIUO010000477.1:0-3210 GCA_040374335.1 Phycisphaeraceae bacterium | reverse complement strand
CGTACGGAAGGGAGCTGGAGATCTCGTCCTCTCGGTCGAGGAGGTCGAACACCGCGAGCAGTTCGCGGGCGCGGATCGACATCGCGCGTTCTTCGCCCACCGCGTAGGGAGATCTCATCACCGTACCGAGCATGCTCTGCGAGGATCGCACGTGGAACGCCAGCTTCACGTTGTCGAGCACGGAGAGCTGTCCGAAGAGGCGGATGTTCTGGAACGTGCGCGACATGCCGGCCGCCGCGATGTCGCAGGGGCGTGCGCCGGTGAGGTTGTTGCCCGCGAGGACGACGGCGCCGGTGTCGGGCTTGTACACGCCGGTGAGCAGGTTGAAGACGGTGGTCTTGCCCGCGCCGTTGGGGCCGATGAGGCCCTTGAGGTCGCCCTGGTCGAGGCGGAGCGAGAAGTTCTGGACGGCCTTGAGGCCACCGAAGCTCTTGCTGACCTCACGGACTTCGAGGATGGGGGTGGGCGAGGCGGTCACGCCTTTTTCCCTCCCTTGCGACCCAGCAACCAGCTCCACGCCGCGCGGTCCCAGATTTCGTTGACGCCGAAGAGGCCCTTGGGGCGGAAGATCATCATGAGGATGAGCGCGAGGGCGTAGACGATCAGGCGGTACTCGGCGATGCCGCGGAGCCATTCGGGGAGCAGCGTCACGACGACCGCGGCGATCACTGCGCCTGAGATGCTGCCCAGGCCGCCGAGCACGACCATGATGATGATGTCGAAGCTCTTCTGGAAGCCGGCGGTTTCGGCGGAGAGACCGACGCCCAGGGTGTGGGCGGTGAGGGCGCCCGCGATGCCCGCGAAGAACGCGGCGATGACGAAGGCGAGGACCTTGTACCGGGTGGTGTTGACGCCCATGGCCTCGGCGGCGATCTCGTCCTCGCGGATCGAGAGCAGGGCCCGACCGAAGGTGCTCCGCTTGATTCGGAAGGCGGTGATGAGCATCACCGTGACGAAGGCGTACACCCAGAAGAGGCTGTTGTACGACGGGATGTTGGTGAAGCCCAGTGCGCCGCCAACGCGGGGCGCGAGCTTCCACCACGGGGCATCCGCGACGGCGACGTAGTACTTCTCGGTCGCCCCCGTGACCTCGTTCACGCGGTCGAGCGCGAAGGCGACGACCTTCTCAACGCCCTCGGGCGCGGGCTTGTCGGGGTACAGAGTGGCCCACGGGATCTTCTCCGGTCGGAGCAACTGACCCGTCTGCTGCACGAGCACGCGCACGATCTCGCCGAAACCCAGCGTCACGATCGCGAGGTAGTCCCCGCGCAGCCGCAGGCTTGGCAGCCCGACCGCGATCCCCATCACCGCGGCCGCCAGCCCGCCCGCGAGGATCGCCATCAGGAACAAGCCGTCGCCCGCGGCGAAGATCGGCAGGCCCGAGAGATCACCCTTCATCGTGCTCATGGCGCCGCCGTTCACGGCGGACGAGGCCCACATCTTGATCGAGCCGTAGTACGACACCATGCCCGAGACGTAGCCGCCGATCGCGAGGAAGCCCGCGTGGCCCATCGAGAACTGCCCGGTGAAGCCGTTCACGATGTTGAGCGAGACCGCGAGGATGATCGCGATGCCGATGTCGAGCAGGAGCTTCGCCGGGTACGGGGCGATGTTCGGCTTTACGTGGGCCTGCAGCAGGTACGCGATGACCAGGCCGATCACGACCGGCGCAAGGCTCTTGATCGCGGCCATGAAGAAGCCCGGCTTCGAGTTGCCGGCGAGCAGGCTGAGGTTGTCGCGACCGCGATCCGACACGCTGGAGAACCTTTCGTCAGACTTTCTCGACCATCGCCTTGCCCAGGATGCCGCCCGGGCGGAAGAGCAGGACCAGGATCAACAGGCCGAACACGTACACGTCCGTCAGGCTCGCGCTGCCGTACGCCGCGCCGAACATCTCGAGCAGCCCGATCGCCAGGCCGCCGAGCATCGCGCCGCGCACGTTGCCGATCCCCCCCACCACAGCCGCGACGAAGGCTTTCAGGCCCAGCAGCACCCACATGGTGTCCGCGGGCTGTTTGATCTGCGAGTACTTGATCGCCCACAGGAAACCACCCGCCGCCGCCAGGGAGCTTCCCAGCACGAACGTGAAGCTGATGACCCGATCCACCGGGATGCCCATGAGCGCGGCGGTCGTCGTGTTGTGGCTCACCGCCCGCATGGCCCGCCCGAGCTTGGTGTGGAAGATCAGCCACTCGAGGCCCACCATCAGCACCAGCGCCGTCGCCAGGCCAGCGAGGTCGAGGACTGTGAAGTTCACGCGACCGATCGAGAGCAACGTGGAGTCCGGGAGGAGCGTGGGAATCGAGCGGGGTTTGGTGCCGAAGGCCCACTCGAGCTGGCCGGTGTTCTGCATGAACAGCGACACACCGATGGCGGTGATGAGCACGTTCAGGCGGGGGGCCTTGCGCAGCGGCTTGTACGCCAGCCGCTCGACCGTGAACCCGACGAACCCGCACAGGGCCATCGCCCCGATGAGCACGAGCAACCCCATCCACCACGGCGCAGATTGCGTGCCGCCGTTGGTCAGCTTGTCCGCGATCAGCAGGCTGCCCCACGCCCCGAGGACCACCACGTCGCTGTGCGCGAAGTTGATGAACTTGAGGATGCCGTAGACCATCGTGTACCCGAGCGCCACGAGGGCGTACAGGCTACCGATGGCGACGCCATCCTTCAGTGTTTGGAGAAACTGGTCCATGTTCGCGGGGTCGCCTGCTCCGGTCGCCGCATTACTCTGGCGCGATCGACGAGCGGAACTTCCACGCGCCGTCCTTACGTTCCACGATCACAACGGGCTTCACCGCGTCGCGGTCCTCGTTGATCGTGATCGAACCGGTTACGCCCTTGAAGTCCTTCGTCGCGGCGATCGCGTCGCGAAGGTCCGGGCCCTTCAGGCTCTTCGTGCGGCCCATGGCGTCGAACAGGATCTTCGTCGCGTCGTATCCCAGAGCGGCCAGACCGTCGGGGATCCCGCCGAACTCCTTCTGGTACTTCCCGACAAACGCGGTGATCTCGGGCGACGCCTGATCGGGGGCGTAGTGGTTCGAGTAGAAGCACCCTTCGATCGCGGTTTTCGCGTTCTTGCCGAGTTCTTCGCTGTCCCAGCCGTCGCCGCCGACGAGGGGCACCTTCAAGTCAAGCTTGCGGGCCTGCATCGCGATGTTCGCGACGTCGCTGTAGTACCCGGGGATGAAGATCGCCTCGGGCGAGTCG
>JBEIUO010000483.1:0-3171 GCA_040374335.1 Phycisphaeraceae bacterium | reverse complement strand
GAACGAGCCAACCGCGTTCGGATTCAGTACGGAGGCAGCCTCAAGCCCGGAAATGCGGCCGAGATCTTCAGCGAGAGCGAAGTCGACGGCGGTCTGGTCGGCGGGGCTTCGCTGAACTCGGGCGATTTCCTGGCCATTTGCAAGGCCGCCGCGCACTCGGCGAAGACGAAGTCCTGAGCCCCAAGACCGTGAAGAGGTCAGGCTGGGGTGACGATTGGAATCGGGGATCCTAGAGTTTCGACCCTCCATAGCCCCTTGAGGCGACGGACGTTCGAAAGGAACCGCATGCTCTTCTTGTTGGCCCAATGGCCGTTCTGGGTCGTGAATCTGCTGATCGTCTTCTTCCTCGCCATCAGCGTGGTCATGCTGCTCACGATCCTGATCCAGAAGCCGCAGGGCGGCGGTCTGTCCGCGGCATTCGGCTCCGGTGCGTCCTCGGGCCAGACGGCCTTCGGGGCCAAGACGGGCGACGCGCTGACCATTTTCACGATCATTGTCTTCGCTCTGTACGTGGTCTTCGCGATCGTGCTGAACTGGGGGACCAAGATCGACAAGGTCGACGACTCGAACCCCGCGATCGTCGATCCCTCCGGCACCGCTCCCGCCAGCTCCACCTCCACCGAAACTCCGGCCCCCGCTGGCACGCCCGCGGCGACCCCGTCGGCAGAAACGCCGGCGACCCCCGCACCCGTAACCCCCGCACCCGAGGGTGGCCAGCCCGCCGGCACGCCGGCCGTTGATCCCAATGCGCCCAAGGCTCCGGAGACGCAGCCCCCGCAAACCGGCCCCGGTCGGTAAGCTGTTCAGATTGGGAGCGTCCACAGCAGGCTCCCGCTACGCGATGGAACTGCCCGGAGCACGGGGGTCGCCGCGTGGTGCTGATCAAATGACAAGGGAGTTCGCGTGATTCGCAGCATGACCGGCTATGGCGAGGCCTCCAAGCAGTGCGAGGGGATTCACTACTTCGTTGAGGTCCGCTCGCTCAACAACAAGTACTTCAAGGCCACCATCCGCCTTGCCGAGGAGTTCCAGGGCCTCGAGGCCGAGATGGAAACGCTCCTCCGCGAGAAGGTTTCGCGCGGCACCGTGACCGTCAACGCGCGGTGCTCGGACGCGTCGGAGTCCGCGGCGTACCAGGTGAACGTCGCCGCGCTTCAGAAGTACACGGACCAACTCCGCCAGTTGCCGCAGGTGGCCAAAGGCGAGATCACGCTGGATATCACGGCTCTGCTTTCGCTCCCCGGGGTGCTGCAGCCGCCGGCGAATGAAGAGGAGCGGTTTGAGCGGGCCCGGAGCGCATTCCTGCCCCTGCTTGGGAAGGCGATCGAGCAGTTGGTGGGGATGCGGGAGCGGGAAGGCCGGTCGCTGGTCGATGACCTGAGGTCCCACCGGGACTACATCGCGACCCGATTGACCGAAATCCGCGGATTGGCCCCAGGGGTGGTGGCGGACTACGAGCAGCGGCTCCGGCAGCGGATCGACCTGCTTCTGAAGGAGATCGACCGGCAGGTGGACCCGGCGGACCTGGTGCGAGAGATCGCGGTCTACGCCGAAAGGACCGATATTGCCGAGGAGATCAAGCGTCTGGGGGCCCATCTGGACCAGTTCGGGGAGCTGCTGACGACCAGTCAGGGCCGCCCGATCGGCCGGACCCTGGACTTCCTGGCCCAGGAGATGCTCCGGGAGGCCAACACGATCGCGAGCAAGTCCCCCGATGCGGACATTTCCCGTCGGACTGTGGAAATCAAGGGGGCTATTGATCGGATCAAGGAACAATGCCAGAATGTGGAGTAGGATAAGGCCGCTTCACGGGGGTGGCGTATGGCGCATCGCTGGCTGCAAAAAGGACTTGTGATCGCTGGGATGTGGTTTGCCTCATCCGGTTGTGTCATGGCCGAGCCGGTCGCGGGCGAGCTGCGCGTGAGCGACGCGTGGCTGGATGCCAAGATCGCGGACCTTGCGTCCGATGAACTGGCGGCGCGCGAACAGGCGCAGATCGAACTCGCGGCGGCCAGCGGACTCACGCTGGATCAGATCGAACGGGCGCTGACGTCGAAGCAACTCGCACCCGAGGCGCGGCAGCGGCTGCAGTCGGTCGGGCTCGACCGGTTCCGCCGGCGGGACCGCGCGGCGTTGGGCGTGTCGTGGCAGCAGCAGTCGTTCCGGTTGGATGGGCTGGAGATTGCGGCGCCGGCGAAGGCGAAGTTCGGTGGCGAGGAGTTCGACTCGACGAAGCTCTTGCTGCCGGGCGATGTGATCGTGAAGCTGGATGGGCAGCCGGTTGTGGTGTCGGCGGACACGCAGGACAACTGGGACAACTGCCGCGCGTTGATCATGTCGCACGACCCGGGCGATGAGGTTGAGTTGCTGGTTCTGCGGGACGAGCAGCCGATACCGATGAAGCTGCGGATGGGGCGGCTGACGGATCTGGATCGGCCGAGCGTGGCGGATCCGCGCGAGATCCTGCCGCGGGCGTGGGAGTATCGCCTCGAGCGGCGGGCGCGGGGGGGCGAGAACAAGGCGGAGTCGGTGGTGGTGAGCGCAGGGCTCACGGAGATGGACTGGGTACGACTGAACGACGGGGTGGAGCAGGCGCAGGAGCTTGCGATTCAGAAGGCCCAGAATGGCGAGGCGATGGCGGGGCCGGGCGTGAAGGCCGAGGGTGGCGCGGGCGTCATCACGGCGGACGCGGTGCAGTTCTTCCACGCGGGGATCGTGGATCAGGGAACGATCCAGCTCGAGTCGACGCAGAAGACGCTGGCAGTACGGATGTCAGAGTTGAGCCAACTGAAGGCGCAGCTTCAGAATCTGCCAGATGGCGCACAGCGGCAGGCGGTCCTTCGCCGCATGTCGGTCGTGGACAACCAGGTGGCGGAGTTGAGGAAGATCCTCACGCGGCTTCGGAGCAAGCCGACGGCCAAGCCGTTTGTCCCGTAAGACAAGCTGAATCAGCGATCACGGCGGCTCTTGCCACGGCGACCGGCGCCGGGTGGGCGATCGGAGCCGAGGAGCTTGCCGAGCGCGGCGATCGCGACACGGATCTCGGGGTGTTCGGCGGCTTCGGGGTTGGCGATGGCGATGGCGCGACGGGCCTTGTCGGCGGCGTCGCGGCGGCGTTCTTCGGCGAGATCGGGGCGGAGGGACGCGACATCGCAAAGGTTGTCGAAGGCG
>JBEIUO010000331.1:0-4094 GCA_040374335.1 Phycisphaeraceae bacterium | reverse complement strand
TCCATCATCCTGACCGCCGCGGCACTCGGCTGCGTCGCCCTCACCACCGGGTGCTCCGGGCCGAAGAAGCGTGTCGATGCCCCGCAGGTTGACCTCGTGAAGAACCGCCAGCAGGCCCTCGCGCTCTTCGGCCGCGCGGGGAAGCTGCAGGCGTCCAAGAACTACGCGAAGGCCGAGGAGCTCTACCGCGAAGGGCTGAGCCTCGACGACGATATCTCCGGCGCGTGGAACAACTACGGTGTGGTGCTGCTCGAACAGGGCAAGTTCATGGACGCGGTGCCGGCCTTCAGCCGAGCCGCCGACCTCGCGCCCAACGATCCGACACCCTACGAGAACCTCGGGCTGCTCTACCACCGCGCGGGTTATTCGGAAGAGGCGATCGACGCGTACTCCCGCAGCCTCGAGCGTGACGAGAACTGGCTCCCGTCCCTGCGTGGCGCGACGGTGTGCGCCAAGCTGCTCAACCGCAGCGACGAGGAAGGCCTCGAGCGTGCGAAGCGTGCGCTGCTGATCGAGCGGAACGAGGAATGGCGCCGGATCTTCCAGACCCAGCGCGTCCGCATCGAGAATGATCTGAAGGAAGCCGCGCTCAAGCCGTAAGCGGCCCGCTCAGCGCTGCTCGACGACGACGGGAATCGAGACCCGCTGGGTCCACTTGGCCGTCGGGCGGGTCCACCACAGCGCCGAGTCCGCGTCCAGTCGCTGCGGGAGCTTCACCGCTTCGCTGAGCTCTTCGAACACGATCTTCGCGTCCAGCTTGTCGGCGAGCAGTGCCTTCACGGCCCGCAGGGTCGACTCCCGCGCAGGCACATCCGCGAGGTACGTGCCCTTCACGCGCGAGGCCCGATCGGTCATCGCCGTGAGCGGCCATGTGAACGCGGCCTTGGGCCCGAGCATGCTCATCGCGTCCGCCGATGCGTACGCGAACTCATCCCGGCTGCCAAGCCCGAACGGCACGTTCTTGGGCGTCACCGCCTGCGCGAGCGTTGCCGAGACCTTCGAGTCGAGCTTCCACTCGCGCCCGGACTGCGGCCGGGAGACATCGCGTTCGAGGGAGACGAGCGCCTTGGTGTTCGTCGCGACCACCCGCATCACCAGACGCCCTTGGCGTGCCAGTTCGAGCGCCCGCGTGTCGTCGATCGGCACCGAATGGGCTGCGAGCATCATCGCCGGCTGATCCTCGACGATCCCGGGCACACCCGCGTCGGGCACGTGCACGGGCGTGGCATCAGCGGCCATCGCGGTCATCGTCGGAGCGTCGGCAACAGGCTCGGAAGCTTCGATGACCGGGGCGCCCTGGTCGGTCTTGGCTGCGATCGGCCCGGGACCAGGGACCGGCCGCTTGTTCACGGTCGCCATCCAGTACACGCCGCCGCTCACCAGCAGGAGCAGACCCGCCGCGAGCGCGAGAGGCGCACCCGCCGAGTGCAGCCAGCTGCGCTGTCGCGGCTCGTCATCGAAGACCACCGTTGAGATCGGTATCGCGTCGGATTCACCCTCGCGGACGAGGGCCTCGCGTTCGAGCGCGGCGAGCACACGGTCGTGCACGTCCCGCGGCGCGCTGACATTTCCGAGTGCAACCAGAGCCCGCTTGTTGGCCCGCATCTGCGCGACTCGCTGCTCCAGCCCCGCCCGGCCCGACATCGCGGCGAGCCGACTCGCGTCCTGCGGCGACACCCGCCCGTCGATCCAGTCCAGGATCTGCTCTTCGGAGAGCAGCCCGGGATCAGGTTCGGGGTTGTTGTCACGCGCCTTGGTCACTGGTCGTCCTCTTCGTCGCCTCGTGTTCCCATCGCCTCCACCGCGTCACGCAACGCCGCGCGAGCACGGAACAAACGACTCTTCACCGTCCCGACCGCCACACCCAACACCTCGGCGATCTGCTCGTACGGAAGTCCGCGGCAGTCGCACAGGATGAGTACGGCACGCTGGTCGGGATCCAACGTGGATAGGGCCCGGAGCACCCGTTCCCTGTCCTCATGGAATTCGACGCTCTCGTCCTGGCTTTGTTCCCGGATCTGTGAAAACTGATCGGCGGCGGTAAGGCCTCCGGACCCCTCCTCCGATCCCCCACGGGGGCGTTCGGCCATGGCCTCGAGGCTGGCGTGGCGGCGGAGCTTTTCGGACCGAAGGCGGGAGAGGCAGACGTTCATCGTCACCCGGATCATCCAGGTGGAGAGCTTGGCCCGCCCGTCGTACGAGTGCAGGCCTTGGATCACTTTGACGAAGGCGTCTTGGGTGAGGTCGGTCGCGAGCTCACGATCGCGGACCATCCGCAAACAAACGGCGTACAAACGGTCCTGGTACCGGACGATCAGCTCGGACCATGCCCGAGAATCTCCCGAACGAATGCGATCGACGATCGCCAACTCCTCGGCGTCCGCGGCCTCCTGGCCCTCCGTCTGGCTATGGACCGGATGGTTCTGCACCGTGTGCGCGGGTTACTTCTTCGGAGCCCCGCTGACCTTCATCCTGATGGCCTTGACCTCGTCTCCCGCCGTCATGAACAGGGTCTTTCCGTCTTCGCCACCGAAGCAGAAGTTCGAGGTGCCGGGGGCCGTGATGACGCCGAGCTTCTCGCCGGACGCGGTGAAGACCCAGATTCCCCCGGGACCCGTCGAGTAGATGTTGCCCTTCTCGTCGGTCTTCATGCCGTCGGGGCTGCCGCCGCCCTCGCCCTTGGTGCTGGCGAAGTCCTTGGCCTCACCGACCGTGCCGTCGGTCGCGAGGTCCACGACCTTGATGTTCTGGGCCCGATACTCCGCGATGAACAGGCGAGACTGATCGAGCGAGAGCGTGAGGCCGTTGGGGGCCCGCAGCTTGGGCGCGATCACCGAGACCTTGCCGTCGGGCGAGATCCGCTTGAGGGCTCCGCCGCCGAAGTCGGTGAAGTAGATCGTTCCGTCCTTGGCGACGACGAGGTCGTTCGCGCTCTTGAGCGGCATTTCCGGGGTGTTCTCGGTGATCACGTCGTACTCGGCGCCGGCCTTGGGGTTCGGCTCTTTCGACCGCATGATCTTGCCGTTGAACTGCGCGCAGACCAGACGGCCGTCGTGATCAAAGGTCAGACCCGCGGAACGGCCGGAGGGTGCGCGAAACTTCTCCGCGTCCGCTTCCTTCACCGGCTCGGCGCCGGGCTTGAGGCGGTAGATCACATCACCCTGCAGGTCGCAGATGAGCAGCGCGTCGCCGTACCACAGCGGTCCCTCGGTGAACTTGAAGCCGGTGGCGACGACCACGGGCGTCGCATCGGCCACGAGCTCGGCGAGCTTCTCTGGCATTGCTTCCGCGACCACCGCCGGCGCGGCGTCCGCGGGCTTCTGGTCTTGCGCGAAGCAGGTGAAGGGGGCGAGCGACAACGCGACGAGAAGGGTGGGCTTAATCATGGGGTACATGGTACGCGGATGCGGCCCCCGGGAATCTGTGTAGGCCCCGAACCACGCGTTCGTCTTCTAGAAGGAGTGCGCACCGGGGTCCGCCTACTTCTACACTACTCTCACATGGGCCGATTCCCGGTCACACTCTGGCGCTCGATGCTCTCCGACCTTTGGAGGCTGCTGTTCGTGGCCGCCGTGGTCCTGGTGCTCGTGATCGCCTTCGCCGCCACCGTCAAGCCCCTCTCCGAGGGCAAGCTGGAGCCGGCCGACGCCCTGCGGTTCATGGGATACGCCGTCATCCCGATGCTGGCCTATGCCCTCCCGTTCGCGGCGGGGTTCGGCGCGACGCTGCTCTACCACCGCATGGCGGTCGACAACGAGGTGACCGCCGCGCACGCGGGCGGGCTCAGCCACCGTCGCGTGCTCGCCCCGGCGATGATCACGGCCGTCGCGCTGTCGATCATGGTGCTGCTGCTGCACGACCAGGTCATGCCCCGGTTCCTGCGCCGGATGCAGCAGATGATCACGGTCGACGTGTCGCGACTGATCGCGTCGGAAGTGGCGCGCGGCAACGCGGTGCAGCAGAAGAATCTGATCATCTACGCCGACACCGGCAAGAGCTTCGGACCCGACCCCGAGAGCGGTGCCCTCGACCGCGTCGTGCTCAGCAAGTTCGCAGCCATCGAACTGGACCGCGACGGCAACCCGACCACCGAG
>JBEIUO010000147.1:0-6358 GCA_040374335.1 Phycisphaeraceae bacterium | reverse complement strand
TGGGGGGACCGCGGCGGGCTGGCTCGGGGCCGGTCGGCGCGAGTCGGACGAGGACGGGCGATCTTCCTCATCCCCGCCACGACGGGGACGCTCGCTCCTTCGGTCCGAAGCGGGCTTGGCGACGGAAGTGTTCACGGCCCCTTCGCCGAACAAACGGACGGCGAGCGGTTGCTTCGCGTAGTCCTCGCCGGTGACGGGCAGGTGCGGTTGAACGATGTCGGCGCTGATGTCGAACTCCACGCCGTTCTCGGCGCGTTCCTTGCGGTTGAGCTTGACGTTGGCGAACTGCTTCGTCCCGGTGAGCGCAGCTTGGAACACGTTGACCAGCTCGTCCTTCTCGGCGGTTCCCTGCAGGGAGAGGCCTTGTTCCGGCGAGATTCGCACGTTCGGAACCGCGACGCCGATCGGGGCAATCCGCGAGATGTCGTGCATCAGCTTGGTCATCGGCAGCCGACCGGACTTGGGGTTGTCCAGCTGCGAGAAGAGCGCAGCACGCTTCTTGAGCTGTTCACGGCCTTCCTTGCTGCTGTCAAGCTGTTCGGTGCGTGAGCTCAGGACCGCCAAACGGATGCTGTGGATGAGGTACGGGCCGCCGAGGGCGATGGCCGCCGCGGCTCCCACGATCATCCAGGCTCGCTTTGGTTCGGCGAAGAGCCGGACGACCTTGACCGCCGCGTGCTCGCGGATCTTCGGGGCCTCGGCGCTCATGCCCGCGAGCACTCGGATCGAAGGATCCGCTGCGCACGCGATCATCGCTGCGCCGAGCGCGACGCCGTAGTCGACGATCCACTGCGGATCCGAACGCGCACCCTCGACCTGACCGGCGAGCCGTTCGCGGGTCGCATCGTCGAGGAGCAGGCACTCGGTGCGGTTGAGCCCCGGTGCGTGCAGGCCTTGACGCGAGGCACGCGCCGAGACCGCGGCGGCGTACGCCTGTTCCGAGGAGTTGTCCTCCATCGCGGAGCCCGCGGCGGCCTTCCGATCGTGCACGCTCGCCGAGCAGACGCTCCCGTCGGTTCGGTCCGCGTACATCGCGGCTCCGCCGTTCGCCACGAGTGCGGCAAGCGCGGCAGCAACCGACACAAAGTGCTCTTCCACCTCGCCAAACGATGCCGGTGCTTCGGCTGTCATCCAACCGGTCAGCAGGGACTGTCCTGGTGCGCCCGGGAACAGCCCCGCGGCACGACGGTGGCTTGGCAGCGTTTCAGGGAGCTCGGCTTCGGCGAGCAGTCGCAGCGAATCGCCCATCATCTCGGGGGATGCGCCAGGTGCTGCGACCACGCGACAGATCGCGTGCGAGCCGGGGAGGACGCGGATGAGCTTGGTCGCGCCGTACCGCGTGACTGCACCGAGAACCGCGGCGCGGTCGCCGTCGGGCACGGGCCGGGCTTCCAGAATCGACAACTCACGCCCGGTCCGGGCAACGAGCATCCGGTAGCCGTCGTTCATGTGGTGCAGACAGACGACCACTTCGGCGCCGGTGCGCCCTCGTGAGGTTCCGCTCTCTTTGTCGCTGATGGTCATCTGGCGTAGATCTCCTTGATTACCACCGGGAGCGTCGATCGATCGATCGTCGCGCACAACTCAACTTCGATGCCCGTGTTCGCGTCGACGCCGCGGCACGTCACTTCAAAGACGCTCGATGACACGTCGAACAGATCGTAGATGGTCGCGGCCGTGTTCCTCGTGATTCCGTCGATTTCCAGCACTTCGGCGATCGAAAGAAAACCGGTGCTGCGCGAGGAACGCTCCCCGACGAGCATGTCGGCGACGGTCGAGTCGAGCTCGGGAAGGTACTCGAAGAGCTTGGAATCGCAGGTGTTGATGTTGATCTTGCCCGGGAGGGTCGGATCGGGGACACCGATCGAGCACTCGTTGAGGAGCGCCGAGAGCTGCTCCGTGCTGAGGGCTTCGACCTGCTGTTGCTGTTGGCCGCCGCCTGTCGCCTGTGCTGCTTGCTGCGCGAGGGTCTGGAGGTTGCTGCGGAGGAAGTCACGCATCTGGGGGTTCGAGCCGTTCTGGGCGTAGCTGAGGATCGCTTCGGCCTGACCGGAGGTGACCTTGGTCCTGGTCATGATGCTGGACGCATCGGCGAGGGTGAGGTCGAGGCGTTCCTCGCCCGAGGCTCCGAAGAGCGAGCCGCCCGCGCTCGCGGCCGTCAGCACACCGGACCAGCCCGCGTCGAGCACGCCGTCCGCGTTGTCCGGGGGCCACGCCACGTCGCCGTCGTTCTCGTTGTCGTCGAGCACGCCGTTGAGATTCCAGTCTTCGCCTCGGAGATCGAGTGGATCGACGCCCGCGACGAGTTCGAGTTCGAGAATGGACTGCATCGGCGCGTTGCGAGGCAGGTAGGCGAACGGCATCGACTGGTAGTACCCGAGTTCCGCCCCAACTTCCCGAACGTCGTCGTCCTCGTCGATCCAGTCGAGGATCGCGTCGGCGACATCCTCGGTCATGAACGGCTCGATGGTGAGGAGTTGGTCCCTCGTCGCCACGTTGATGTTCAGCTTTGATCCGGGATCGCCGGGGCCATCGAACTGGTCCTTGCCCGCGGTGCTCACGATCCTGTAGCTCGCACCCTCAAGCGAATCTCGCGACACCTCCGAGAGCCCGGTGTACACCGCATAGGCATCGCCCGTGTTGGGATTCTGCGTCTCGTACTCGAGCCTTGCGATTGTCGCTTCGATCCCCGCGCGGGCCGCCCACTGAGCCCGAACACGAGCGAGTGATTCGCGGCCGGTGGACGCCTGTCCGAGCGACGACGTCTGAACGACCACGAGCACGAAGGCGGCGATCAAGATGATGCCGAGCACGATGAGCATCGCGAAGCCGCGAGCAGGGCGGGGAGATGCTCTCATGAGCCGGTCCCCCCGGTTGTTCCCGACGTGCCCGAGGAATCTGTGTCGGTTTCTTCTTCGGTTTCCGGCGGGACAGGGACGCGATCGAGGGAGACGATGCGGCGAGCGATCGCTTCGACTTTGCCCTCGTCGTCGGTCGCGGTAATCGTCACACGCACGGCGTGAGGGATGCCGTCGTTGTCGCTGTCCCACGCGGTGAACCACGCGGTGCCGTCGTACGCGTCGACGCCGAAGGAGATGATGCCGCGGAACTCAGGGGCAGCAACGCCGCCGCCATCGACCGCGATATCAAAGCCGGTGTCGACCCGTCGCCAGAGCGCGGGGGTGCCCTCCGGTGTCGAGGCGACGCGGTACTGCGATTCGAAAAGGTGGCCCTCGGGAACCCCGTCGAGCCCGCGCAGTGGGCGGCGGCTGGTGAACAGCAGGAGCAACTCGTCGCGGGGCGATGCCGGTGAGCCGGCGTCGGAGATCGCGACCTTCGCGAATGTGAGGTCGGCGGACCTTGCCGCCGCGATGAGATCGAGAGCCACCCGACCCGCGGCGGCCTCGGCCCGTGCGAAGGCCACCTGGCGCGAGACGGCGGAGTTGCGGGCCTTGATCATGCGTGCAAGGGCGAACGACGCACCGCCGAGCACCAGCGAGGCCACCATAAGCCCGACGAGGAGCTCGATGATGGTGAACCCCGGAGATGTCCGAGAGCGGTGGTTCATGGCTAGTACCTGACGATCGGGTCCGCGGGCTTGCGCTCCGGGTCGGGCTCTTCTCCCAGTCTTGCTGCGATGTACGTTTCGATGGACTCGGTGCGGACAGCTCCGGCGGAAACCCACGAGATCTTGGCGGTCACGAGGTAGGGCTCGCCGCCTTCACCCCCGCTGAGCGACAACGCGTAGCGGTACGAGGCGAAGGGGGCGTCGCACTGACCTTCGACCGGATACTGCGAGGCGTAGTCGTCCGGCCCGCGAGCCAGCACGAGGTTCAGCTGTTCGTCGAGGAGCATCGCAACGGTCTGGAGTTCCTCCCCACGCCGCTGCATCTCAAGGGCCCGCGCGGTGAGGCTGACCATTGCCGCCAGCGCGATGCCCAGCAGCATCGCGGCCACGAGGACATCGACGAGCACGACGGCGCGGTTGTGGTGGACGCGCTTGGCTACCACGGGGGGTCCGCCTTTCCCGAGGCGTCGAGATCGACCACGCCGACCTCGTCTCGCGGCCTGGCGCCGGTCGCTTCGGAAACCACGGCCCGCATGCCGGTCGCGGGGAGTTCGATTGTCCACGCCCGACCGGTGAGCGGGCTCACCGCGCGGACGACGAGCGAGGGACGGCGCGTGCTCTGCGGGAACTCGTACCACCAGCGATCAGGGTCCAGCGCGACGCCGTCGCTCGAGACCTCGGCCATCTGGATGTGGAACGCGTCCGAGGCTGGGGTGAGCGGGTCCGCCTTCCAGGTGGCCTTGCCGGTGACGGCATCGACCGTTCGTCCCCAAAGTTCAACGCGAGACCGATCAATGTCGTACGTGAGCGCCAGGGGCTGGCTCGCGAACGCGTCGCGGCGTGCCGCCGTTGAGATGAGTTCGGCCAGGCTGTTGACCGCGAGCTCAGCGTCTCGGTCGGTGGCACGGAACGCACGGGGCACCACGACCGCAGCCACAAGCGCGATGATGACGATCACGATGAGCGTTTCGATCATCGTGAAGGCGCTTCGGATGTGGGAGGTCGGAGGAACGCGTCGCATCAGTCCTTCTTGCCGTTCACGACGTCCTTGGCCTCGTCGTCACCGCCGGGCTGCCCGTCCGAGCCGTAGCTGACGACGTCAAAGTCGACGTTGAACTGCCCGGGGATCACGAGGGCGTACTTGTTGCCCCACGGGTCGAGGAGGGCGTCGGAGTTGTCCACGTAGGGCTGGAACTTGTCTTCCGCGACGTTCGAGGGCCGCTCCCAGAGGATCATGATGTCCGACCCCGGCTCGATCGAACCGTGATCGAGCATGAACTGCCGGACCAGGTTCGCGAGCGTCTCGACGTTGGACTTCGCGACAGCCTGCTTGCTCTGGCCGACGCGACCGAAGATGCGGGGCGCGATGACCGCGGCGAGGACGCCGATGATGACGATCACCACCAGGATTTCCATGATGCTGAACGCGGACCGGGCCGCGAATCGACGTGTCTTCTTCATCGCAAACTCCTTGCAACCGAGTGATCAACCGCTCATCACCGCGTTCTGGAACTCGAGCAGCGCGAGCAGCACCGCCAGGACAATGAAACCGACAACTCCCGCCATGCACACGATGAGCAGCGGGGGGAACACCGCGTTGAAGAGCTTCACGCTCATCTCCGTGCGTTCCTCGAAGGCGCGGGCCGCCTGGCCCAGAAGTTCGTCCAGCTTGCCCGATCGTTCACCGATGTTCACGATCTGGACGAGCATGGGGGGGAAGTAGCCGCTGTTCTCCATCGGCTCCGCGATCGTGCGACCCGCGGCGACCTGCTCGCACACGGTGTCGATCACGCTCTCCATCGCGCGGTTGCCGAGCGTGCCCTTGGTGACCTTCAGCGACTGGATGATCGGGAGCCCCGCCATCGCGAGCGTCGAGAGTGTCCGCGTGAAGCGGGCGACGGCCGCGTCCTTGACCAGTCGTCCGAGCACCGGGACGCTCAGCATCACGGTGTCAACCTTCATGCGGCCCTCGGGGTCGCGGTAGTACATCGCCGCGGCAAAGACGGCAAAGACCGCCGCCGGCACCGCGATGTACCAGTAGTCTGCGAAGAAGTGCGATGCCCCCAGCACGACCTGCGTCGGGAGGGGCATGTTGAACTTGTGCCCGGCCAGCGGCTTGAGGAGCGTGGGAACGATGAAGGTCACCACGACGATCACCGCGCCGATGATGAGAACCAGCAGAATGGCTGGGTACATCACCGCGCTCGTGATGGCACGCCGCAGCTTGAGATCCTTGTCGAGAAGCTCGGCCGCCTGCGCGAGTACCTCGTCGAGTTTGCCCGAGGCCTCGCCAGCTCGCGTGAGGTTGACCACCAGGTCCGTGAACGGGCGTCCCCAGCGGGTCATCGCGTCGCTGAGGGTCTTGCCCTGTTCGACTTCGGTGATTAGGGAGTCGATCATCGCACGCTGCGACTTCGTGCGACCTTGCTTGCCCAGCGTGCGGAGTGCCTGCGTCAGCGGGAGCCCGGCCATCGTCGCTGTCGCGAGTTCGCGGATGAACATCGCGACCTCCGAGCGGGACATGACGGACCCGTGCGCCGCACGCTCCGCCGAGACGGTCGCGCTGCCGCCGGCTTCGGCCTGCGCCAGCGAGGTCGGGGTCACGCCCCGGCGGATCAGCTCGCGGAGCGCGGTCTGACGGTCGGGGGCGTCGATCGTCGCCTGGGTTCGATCAGCGGATGTATACGCAAACGTGGCCAAGCGTCACCTCGTGCTCCGCACGATCTCTTCTTCCGCGTCCTGCGTGGAACGCAGGACTTCTTCCACGGTCGTCTCGCCCGACGCCGCCTT
>JBEIUO010000371.1:0-3805 GCA_040374335.1 Phycisphaeraceae bacterium | reverse complement strand
GCCGTAGACTACCGGCATGAGCGATCAGGAAACTCTGCGGCGGCTCGAAACGGCGGTCGAACTCGCGACCGACGCGGGCCGGGGCATCATGCGGCACTTCGCGCGCTGGTCCGACCAGCGCGCGATCGGGCTTGAGATCAAGCAGGACGGTTCGCCGGTGACCGAAGCGGATCGCGGCGCCGAGCGTGAGATCCGCGACGAGCTCGCGAAGCGGTTCCCGCGCGACGGCGTGCTCGGCGAGGAGTACGGTGAGGTCTCCGGCGAATCCGGGTATCGCTGGGTGGTCGATCCGATCGACGGCACCGCGTCGTTCGTCTGTGGGGTGCCGCTCTTTGGGACGCTCATCGGTGTTGAGCGTGGTGGCGTGCCGATCGCGGGTGTGATCCACATGCCAGCCCTCGGCGAGACTGCGTTCGGAGGGCCGGGGCTCGGCGCAACGCACCGCGCCGCCGGACGCCCCGAGCGGGCGGCCCGTGTGAGCGCGACGGCTACGCTCGCGCAGGCGTCGTTCGTGACGACGTCGATTGACTACTACCTCAAGGCGGAGAAGGTGCCGCTGTACCTCGAACTCTGCCGGCGCACGCGGCTGAACCGCGGCTTCAGCGATGCGTACGCGTTCCTGCTTGTCGCGACGGGCCGTGCGGACGTCTGCGTCGAGCCGGGAGTGAAGCCGTGGGACATCGCGGCGGTTGCGCCCGTGGTTGAAGGCGCGGGCGGCGCGTGGTGTGATCTTGCAGGGGATCGACGGATCGATACCGGCTCGGTGGTCACGACGAACGGGCTCCTGCACGCGGAGGCGATGGCCGCGATCCGCACGGCCCGCGTATGAAAGCACCCTCCGAAGGGAGGGTGCGGGTGTGGACGCGGGGCGTAACGTTGCTTACTTCTTCTGTTCGGCGAGGGCCTTCGCGACGGCGGCCTCGAGGGCTTCGCCCCGGAGGTTGGCGCCGATGATCTTGCCCGTGGTGCCGTCGACGAGGAAGGTCGCGGGGATGCTGCTGATCACGTACTTCTGCGCGATCTCGGCCTTCCAGCCCTTGCCGTCGGCGATCTGCTTCCAGTTCATCTTGGCCTTGGTCATCACCTCGGGCATGCGGCTCACGCTCTGCTCGTCGTCGAGGGAGACGCCGAGAACCTCGAAGCCGTTGGCGTGGTGCTTCTCGTAGGCCTTCACCACGTGGGGCATCTCAGACATGCACGGCCCGCACCAGGTGGCCCAGAAGTCGAGGAGCACAACCTTGCCGGTGTAGTCGCCGGGGAACTTGACGGCCTTGCCGTCGGTGTCCTTGGCCTCGAACGCGGTGATCACTTTGCCGGTCGCGTGATCGGGGGGCGTGGGGATTTCTTCGACGGTCTTGCTGCTCTTGACCACCTTGAAGGACGAGCCGTCCTTCGCGATGTCGGCGAGCTCGTACGTCGTGCCACCGATGTTGAAGGGCGCGGTCACGTCGAAGGACTCGCCACGCGAGTCGATCGTGCCGTTGCCGTTCACGTCCAGCATCAGGTTCACGCCCGACTTTCCCTCGCCGCTGGCGGGCGTGAAGCTGCCGCGGCAGAGTTCGTCGCTGAGCATGGCGGTGTAGGACTTGCTGCCGAGGGTGAGCTTGCCCTCGTAGACGTAGTCGCGGTAGTAGAGGATGGTTGACTTGAGTTGTTCGCGGCCGGGGTCGTTCTTGTCGAAGCGGTAGAGGGAGATCGCGACGACGGTGGGGGAGGTCTCGGAGCCGATGTTGACGGAGGCGGAGCCCATGTGCATGACGCTCGTCACATCACCTCGCTTGTTCTCCTTGGCGGTCCATTCGGTGGGGGCGTCGTCGGTGAGGTCGCCGTTGCGGTTGGTGTCGACGAAGAGGCGGGCGGGCTTGCCGTCGGGCTCATCGAGGATGAACGCGACGCCGCCGGCCATGGGGAAGGAGCCGTACTGGGGGGAGAGCAGATCGGTGGGCACCTTGGTGATGGCCTCGGGCTTGTCGGCGCCGAAGGTGGCCCGCTGGGGGGCGTAGTAGCCGATCTTGGCCATTCCGCCCTTGGCGAGCAGGGTGAGGGAGACGGGGTCGCCATCGGCGAGGGCGAGGGCGGTGGTCATCGCGAGCAGGGTGAGCATGGGGGCCTTTCGTAAGGGTTGTGGACGGGAAGAAGATGATACGGGACGAACGGGGTGGGCGGAGTGGGTGAAATTCAGCCAGTGAGTGGTTGAAAATCAGCCACTCGACATCCAAGGGGGCCACTGAGTGCACCCCCGGCTGCTTCGGGCTGCGGGCGGCCTGACCATCGACAATCTTCAACGAGAAAGGACGGCCGTCGCCGGCCGTCCTTCGCTTCGTGTCATTGGATTCACCGCTGCCGAGGTGTCGATGCCCGACGACGCGATCAGCGTGAGCTGCCCTCGGGCTGGCGTTCAACGCCCTTTGCTGTCGCGGCACGGGCTTCGATGGCCTCGCGGGAGAACGTGCCCATGTTCGCGGGCTGGTTGAAGGCCTCGGGGGAGAGGTAGCGGCCCTTGCCGGTCGCGGGTTTCTCGGTGACGGGCGTGAACGCATTAGCCTTGGCCCAGGCGTCCTTGCGTGTGCCGGTGACCTGCCAGGAGACTTCCATGCCGCCGCCGCTGGTGCGGACGGTGAAGGTGTTGCTCGAGTCGAGCTTGCGGACGACGCGGGCCCACATGAACGGGTCGCCGCTGTCGCTCTCGTCGATGACGGTGAGTTGGTAGCGGAAGTTCTCGTTGAGGTCGGTCATCCAGGAGGGAAGCGTGATCGTGGCGTAGCCGGTGCCGTCGGTGGTGACGACGCCGTCGTAGATGTTCTTGTACTCGTCGCTCTCGATGCAGGCGTGGCGGAGGGTCGAGTTGGCCGGGTCGCTGGGGTTGTCGATGACGAAGAACTTGGCGGGCGCGGAGAGTGAGCCCGCGGCAGCGACGTTGCCGTTGTGGTCGATCGACATGACCTGGTTCTCGGTGCCCGACTGGGTCGCCTTGTGCCAGAACTGGAAGAGCGGAAGGCCGAAGCTGTAGTCTCGTCCATCGATCCGCAGAATGCCACCGCGCGCGCCCACGGTGCGGCCCTCCATGCGGAAGTTGTTGTCGAGGTTGATGATCGAGTAGCTGTTGCTCTGCTCGATGCTCAGGCCGAGCGGATCCGAGAAGATCCCCCGCAGCCGAACTTCCGACATGCCCGTGTTGGAGCCGGATTGGTCGAGAGTAACCTTTGACCCCGCGAGCACGTTGCCCGAGACGGACTGAAGCGTGCCCGTGGCGGAGACGAAGCCGCCGGTCTGCAGGTCGCGGGAGATGTACGCGTCACCGAATCCGTCGACCGTGAAACGATCGGTGTTGTCGACGGCGCAGCGCAGCAGCGGATTGGAGCCGATGCCGGCGGTGGAGAAGTTGGTGATGATGCCGCCCAAGCCGGGCGGGTTCAGATCGCCTGTGAAAATGTTGACGGTGCCCGTGGCCGCGCCGCGCACGTCGAGTCGCGCACCGGGGAGAAGGGTGCCGATTCCCACGCGGTTGGTGAAGAGCATGTTTCCCGCGATATCGCACTTCATGGGGACGGTATTGCCTGCGACAAACGGCGTGACCAGGGACCAATCTCCGTTCACACCGTTGTACTGGGTCCAGGCGCGGTAGTTGCCCGCGGTGGCGTAGCCGAGGAAAGCGATACCGTTGTCATCGATGGTGTCGGCGTACATGCCGCTGTAGCTGTTGCCGCTTTGCGTGCCGCGAACCACGAGGCTGGCCGAGCCGACGGGGGTGTTGGTGTTGATCATCACACCGCCGCCGGAGCGGATGAGGAACTGGTTGTCCCCG
>JBEIUO010000525.1:0-2958 GCA_040374335.1 Phycisphaeraceae bacterium | reverse complement strand
CCCCTCCCACTCCGACATTCCCCGCGATCCCGCGGCCTGAGTTCTTCCGGGACTCCCCCGTCGGGTCCTCGGCAACGCGCCCCACCCACGCGCGTTTTTCTAGGACCCGTCCGGAAATCACCAAAACTCGATCCCCTCGCCCCAAAGTCCCTCCACTGATCGGACGACAACAGAGGCGGTAGCTTCGTTCTCGGCCCGGGCGTACTCGGACGAGGGGGCGAGGGGCCACTTCCGGCCGACGTTTCAAAATCGCAGACGAGGTGTTTCCTATGTCGAATCATCAGATCAGTTCGATCCGCGTGACCCGGTTGACCGCCGCCACGGTGTTCCTCGCTGCCGGGTGCTCCGTCAGCGTCGCCCAGACCCAGCCCGGCTCTCCCCAGCAGCCCAGCATGGTCGACCCCATGGCCACCCCGTTCGCGACCCCCGAGGCCCGCCCGGCCAATGCCGCGGCACAGGCCGACGCCAAGGCGGCGAAGGGCGCGAAGGCCGCCCCGAAGGCCAAGCAGCCCACCAACTCGTCCACCAAGGTGAAGGTGGATGAGAACGCCATCGTCGACCTCCACGTCAACGATGAGGACCTTGCCAACGTTCTTGAGATGCTCTCTATCCAGAGCCACCGCAACATCGTCGCGAGCAAGGACGTCAACGCCCGCGTCACGGCCAACCTCTACAACGTCACGTTCTTCGAAGCCCTGGACGCCATCCTCAATATCAACGGCTACGGCTACGTCGAGGACGGCAACTTCATCTACGTCTACACCAAGAACGAGATCATCGACATGGAGAAGGCAAACCGCCAGAAGGTCTCCAAGGTCATCCGCCTCAACTACCTCAACGCCATCGACGCCGCCGAGTTCGTGAAGCCCCTTCTCTCCGAGAGCGGCCAGATCAAGACCCCCGGCAAGACGGCCAGTTTCCCTTCCCTCGGCGAAACCCCCATCGGCAGCGATGAATACGCCCACGACGCCATGCTCGTCGTGATCGACTTCGAGGAGAACGTCGCCGAGGTCGAGACGCTCATCACCCAGATCGACACCCGGCCCGCGCAGGTCCTCGTCGAGGCCACCATCCTCCAGACCCAGCTCAACGAAGCCAACGCCTTCGGCGTGGACTTCTCCGTCATCGCTGACATGGACTTCGGCGAGTTCGTCGGCGTCGGTGGCCCCCTCCAGGCCGCCAACTCCCTCATCGGCGGCAAGGCCACCACCGGCGGCTCCTCGCCTCACCCCGCCGACGGCGGCGCAACCGCGATCTCCAGCACCGTCGGCAACACCGCCGGTGCCGGCGGCATGAAGGTTGGTGTCGTCTCCAACGACGTCGCCGTCTTCCTGCGAGTCCTCGACGAAGTCACCGATACCACGATCCTCTCCAACCCCAAGATTCTCGCCCTCAACCGCCAGCCCTCCCGCGTCCTGGTCGGTCGTAAGGTCGGCTACCTCCAGACGACGTCCACCGACACCGCGACTACCCAGACCGTCGAGTTCCTCGATACAGGTACCCAGCTGTACTTCCGCCCCTTCGTCACCAACGAAGGCATGATCCGCATGGAACTCAAGCCCCAGGTCTCTGAGGCCGTCATCCGCGAAACCAACGACGCCACGGGCGCCGCGGTCACCATCCCCGACGAGATCACCAACGAACTCGTCACCAACGTCATGGTCCGCGACGGCCAGACCATCGTCCTCGGCGGCCTGTTCCGCGAATCCACCGAGACCTCCCGCCGCCAGGTTCCCTTCCTCGGCGACATCCCGATCCTCGGTTCCGCTTTCCGCGGCAACGACGACGAGACCCAACGCAACGAGATCATCTTCCTCATCACCCCCAGCACCGTCAACGACACCGTCCTCGCCGAAGCCGGCGACCGTGGCCTCGACGCCGTCGAGCGCGTCCGCGCCGGTGCCCGCGAAGGTGTTCTCCGCTGGAGCCGCGACAAGATGTCCGCTCTGCGGAACATCGAGGCCGAGCGCCTCGCTCAGTCCGGCGACACCCAGCGTGCCATGTGGCTCCTGGACCGCAGCCTGACCCTCAACCCGGTCCAGCCCGAAGCCATCGCCATGCGTGAGAAGCTCGGCGCGACCAACCACAACTGGCCCGGCCGTAGCCTCCTCGAGGAAGTCATGCACGGCGAGTCCCGCGCCAAGAAGAGCTCCGCCGACTTCACCATCGACACCACCGGCGTGACCTTCAACACCACCAACACCAACACCAACACCAACACCAGCAACACCAGCACAACCTTCGCGACCACCAACACTGAGACTACGGGCACCACCGGCACCACAGGCGCTGGCACCACCAACACTACCACGACCGACGGGACCACCACCACGGCCGCGACTACGACCACGACCGACTCCGCCACCTCCGGCACCAACACCTCGGCCAGCAACACCAACACCGACTCCACCACGACCTTCACCACCGCTCCCACCACCCAGACCTTCAGCCCCGCCGCCGCCGCTACCTTCGCCTCTACCCCCACCACCTCCAACGGCTGGATCAACCGCGGCATCCTCGGCGGCGCATGGCGCTTCCTCGCCAGCAAGCCCTCCACCACCCAGCCCACCGTCACTGACGCCTCCAGCGTCCCCGCCGACGGCAAGTAAGAAACACAGCGAGTGGAAGGCCGCCGGGTATGCCTTGGGGGGACACCCGGCGGCCCTTTCACCGCGCAGCGCTCACCATCGCCAGTTCCCCCCACCCCCCCAAACCCGACACGCCACTCCGGCGCCAGGGTGAGAAAGTGAGACCCAGATGAACCGTGTCCCCCCCACTGGTCGCCACACCGCCCGCCCCGCGAACATTGGCGGGCGCGCGACCGGCGTCGCCGCGGCCACCATCGCCCGCCTCGCCGCCTCCGGCGTCTGCGCCGGCCACGGCCATTACACAGAAGCACCCTACAACCCTGCCACAGACAAAATGGGCGCGCTCCACTCCGGCACCGAGTACCAGATG
>JBEIUO010000408.1:0-3624 GCA_040374335.1 Phycisphaeraceae bacterium | reverse complement strand
GTGCCGCCGCGCTCGCCTGCTCCAATGCCTCGAGTGCCTTGTCGTGGTCCCCCTGCATCGAGTACACCACGCCGATGTTCCGCAGCACGTGCGGCTCGTCCGGCACGTCGTCGCGGATCGACAGCAGCATCTCCAGCCCCGCATCCAGGTTCCCGCGCTGAATGGAACAGATCGCGAGGTTGTTCCTCGCCGCGATCGCCGTCGGAGCCGCCTCGATCGCCGCTCGGAACGACACGATCGCCTCCTCGATGTCCCCCCGCTCGTACGCCACCACGCCCCGGTTGTAATCCGCCTTCCCTTCGCCCTCCATGTCGTCCTCGGGGAACGTGTCGAACAACCCGTGGTCCAGCGCCTCGTGGCCAAAGCTCGCCTGGTCGTACCGACCCGTGCAGCGACGCGGACGAAACGGCCTTGGCCGCTTGCTCTCATCCCGCTCCGGTAAGTTGAGGTCGTACCCGCTCATCAGTGCCGCAAGTGTACGGGCGCTCGACGCTCGAACACCAGCTTCGGTCGCGGCTCGATCACAAAGCTCTTGGCAATCCCCACCTGCTCAAACCCCGCACCCTCCATGATCCCCCGCAGCCTCGCCGCCGACACCGATGGCCCCGCGTCAACCGCCGCAAACGCCCCCGGCTTCACCACCCTCGCCAGCTCCGCGGCAAGCCGCTCCGCCTGCGCCGGACTCAGGTAAAGCCCCACCACTCCACCCGAGATCGCAAGGTCCACGCTCCCACCCTCGACCGCAACACCCCCCACCACCAGCGGCTCCGAGATGTCCTGACACTCGAACCGAGGCACAATCACCCGCCCCGCACGATTCCGAAACGCACGCGACCGCGCGGCTTCGATGAGATGCGGTGTGAGGTCAAACCCGGTGATGCTCCACGAAGCATCCGCGTAGTGACACAGCACTTCCGTTGAGGTCCCCGGCCCGCACCCCAGATCAAGCACCACCGCCCCGACCGCCGGCACGCGACCGTTCAACACCACGGGGATCTGCCGTCGCTCCACCCACGCCTGCGGCAGGTTGTAATGCCCAAAGTCCGCCCCGCGGAGCGAGTCAAACCCCTCACGCACCGTCGCCGCCGGCGCGCCGATCATCCCCTGACCCTTGATCCGACGCCCCGTCGCCTTGATCCAGAACTCCTCCGCCTTGTTGGCGACCAACGCCGACCAAGGCATCCGGACTTCGCGTCGCTGCGCGGCGGTAAGGGTGAGCATCATGCGGATCGACCGATCGCCCCGTGAATCACCGTCACTTCATGGACACAACGACCACCGTCGTATCGTCCTCGGGCTCCGGTGCCTGCCGGAAGTCGTTCGCCGCCGCGGCAATCGTCAACGCCATGTCCGCTGCAGACCCCGCCAGCGTGGCGATGCACGTGTCGAGATGCCCGGAACCAAACGCGTCTCCCGCCGGATTGAACGTCTCGGTGATCCCGTCCGTGTAGAGCACAACCGAATCACCCGCGCCCAGCGGCCGCTCCGCGTCGTGGTACTCGAGTTCATCAAGCACACCGATCGGCGCATCCGCACCGTCGTCGAGCTGGGTGATCGTCCCATCGGCACGCTTGAGCCGGGGCGGCGGATGCCCCGCACACGAGTAGCGAATCACGCCCGCAACCGGATCGATCACCGCAAAGAACGCCGTGATAAAGCGGCTGTCGGTCATCAACGGCTTCAGCCGCGAGTTCAGGAACGTCATCACCTTGCCCGGGCCTCCCGCAAGCGGAATCCCCCCGTGCATCACCGCGTGCAGCATCCCCATGATCATCGCCGCATCGGCACCGTGCCCCGAGACGTCCGCCACCAGCACGCCCAGCCGACCGCAATCCTCGACGATGTTGAAGTAGTCCCCGCCCGCGCGCCCCGCGGGTCGGTAGGACATCCCCACTTCCAGCTTCTGGCAAAGCGTACCGACGTTCTCCCACAACCCGCGACGCTCCTCGCTCTCGCGCGGAAGCAGCCTGCGCTGGATGCGGCTCATCTGCTCGAACTGCGCATCGAGCAGCGACGAGAGCTCCGAGCTGCGGTGCGCGTTCGTGATACTCTCGATCGCGGTCTCGATCAGGTTCATGATCAGCATCACGCGCTCGACGTGGTCGAAATCGACCTCGTCCCACCCGCGACGGAAGAACAGCACGCGCTTCGTCATCCGCCCGCCCGAGAACAGCGGGATGAACAAGCACGAGTCAAACGCGCTGAACTCCGGCCCAAGGATCGGATCGCGCGACAGATCAAGTGCGGTCAGCAACTCCGGCTGACGCTTGCGGAGAATCGACGATACGAAGCCGTGCTGGCTGAAACTCGGCGTGTCGTTCGAGTCCAGCACCTCGATGCTCTGACGCCGGCGCGGCACCGACAGCAGCTTCCGCGTAATCAGATACTCGCCCGGCTGCGCCCCCTCCGTGGAAACCACCACGATCGCGTGCGCCTCGCCCGCAATCGGACCATCCGACGTATACCTCGCCGCCAGTTCGAACAGCTCGTACGCGTCCCGCGCCTGGCTCAGCGTCTGGATCATCGCCAGGATCCGAAGGAACTCCTCGTCGCAGTCCGCCCCGCTCGAATGAACGATGCCGCCCGCCTTGGCACCAGGAGCGGGTGGGTCGTACCGCTCGGGTCCGAGCGAGATGGATTTGCGGTTATAGTCCAAGGCGTGTTCCCTCACAGTTGTAGCATACCGCATCCTGCGGCCTGCGTGTCGAGCGACCCCGGGGGCCGCTTCCTGCTGCCCTTCCCGGAATCCGTCCAGTTCATCGGTCGTCGGCAAATCCCGGCATCAGGGGGACCGGCCTATCGCGGCCCATCCCCGAGATCCCGGCCCATGTAGATGGTATGGGGGTCCGGATCGTCGTTGAACCGGGCCGTGTCCTGAAATCCCAGCCGCCGGTACAAGCTGAGCGCGGCCTTCAACTCCGGGTCGCTATCAAGCACAATCCGGCGGTACCCCGCCTGCCTCGCCCGCTCCAGAACCGCCCGGCAGAGTCCCTCGCCAAGCCCGCCCTTCCGGCGCGCCGGCTGGACATACATCCGCTTCAGCTCGCACTCCCCGGGGTTGCCGCCGGGGAGCGGCCGGAGTGCCGCGCACCCCACGCAGGCCTTGCCTTCCCAAGCCAGGAAGATGGCCCCCGTCGGCGGGGCGTACTTCCCCGGGAGGTCGCGGAGTTCGTCGTCCGTCTTCTGGTGCTCAAAGCTGCACGCGGCGAGGTGGCTGATGGAGGCGATGTACTCGCGGAATATCGCGCGGGCGACATCGATGTCGGCGGGGGTTGTGGCTTCGCGGATGTCCATGGGTCAGGGAGCGGAGAGGAACCCGAGGTGGAGCTCGCAGTGGCGCAGGTGCAGCTTGGTGGCCTCCTCCAGGCTGAGCAAGCCCAGAGCGAGTGACGGGAAGGTAGGGGGCGTGGATGCGAGAAGGTCTAGGGCTTTCAGAAGGCGGGCCCCGCCGGCCTGGGTCTCGCAGGGCTCGGTCCCGTACGTCCCCCCCTGAACACCCGGCAGCCACACGCCCCGCCGCATGGGCTTGTTGAGCATGCTGTGCTTCATGAGCTTCAGGATGAACCGCAGGATCCACGGCGGGGTCTTCACGGACGGCGGGTAGCCGTCAAAGCCCCACTCAAT
>JBEIUO010000216.1:0-5268 GCA_040374335.1 Phycisphaeraceae bacterium | reverse complement strand
GTGGGGGTGGGCGGGTTGGGTGGAGGCGCGGGCAACAATGCCGTAGGTGTGGGCACTCGACTGAGGGGTGGCGAGGACCGGGACTGCCGCGGTGTGCTGGGTGCGGGGGCGTGGTGGGCCGATGAGCCGATTCGTGTTGAGCGTGGGCGACTCGGTTCGGGGGCGGTGCGAAGGATCAGGAGATGGCGAACGGCACACGAGGCCGGCGGCGGCGAGAACGTTGGGACGCGCTCTGTGCGCTGATGGTGCTGGTATGGAGAGTGACCCTTGTTGTGGTTGCGGTCTCTTTGCTGAGTTCGGCGCGGTGGGTGGTGTGGGGGAATCGACTGCAGAACCTTGAGAATCCGCACTGGTACTTCGGGATGCTGGTGAACGCGTTGCTCGTGGTCTTGATCGGCGTGGTCTGGGCGTGCGAGCGTTCTGCTCGCAGTTTGCCGTGGCTGCTGTGCGCGACGAGTGCTGGCGTCGTGAAAGTGCTGGCGGACACAGAGGTCGGGCAGGTTGTGTTGGTATCGATCCCCCCGCTGCCGTTCTGCTTTGACCCGCCGATCATCGCGTTCAGCGCGGCGGCGGGATGGATGGCGGGGGTGATCCACCTTCGGGGAGTGGTGAGGTGGCGGTGAGCGCGAGTTGGGATGGACGGTGGTTTCTCGCACTGAAACCGAGGCGTTTTCGGCGGCAACTGAGAACTGAATGTGCGAGGGTCGTCGCGAGGAGGGTCCGCTGGGCCTGGGCACTCACGCTGTCACGGATGTTCATCTTCGAGCCAGGGGCGTTGGCGGCCGTGGCGGAAGGCGATGACCTCGACCGTGCGAGCATCTTCGTCGATGCGATACAAGAGCGCGTAGTCGCCGTGGTTGGCGCGCCGGACTTCGTAGCCCTTGGCCCCCATGACAGTTTCGGCAACAGGAAATCGCCGCGGCATGAGGTAGAGGGAGTCGATCGTCGCCAGCAGACCCTCGAGCCACGCGTCCATCCGATCGGGCGGGGCACCCTCGTGGCGGAGGTAGACGAGGTGCCGGTCGATCGCGTCGAGCACCTTGGGCGACATCAAGACTCGGTAGGTCATGGCTTGACGTTCAGACCATGCTTCTTTGCCAAGTCCATCAGAGCCTCGCGGGCGTCCATGCCTTTGCCCGCCTTGAACTCGGCCTCGCTGCGTTCGATCATCGCGAGCGTTTCGGCCAGATCGGCTCGATCGGCGAGTTCGTCGTAGGCCTTGGCGCTGAGCAACACGGCTTCGGGGACGCCGTCGCTCGTGATGTACAGCGGTCGCCCGGTGGCCTTCACGCGGTTGAGGTGATCGCGGAGGTTCTGGCGGTGCTCGGTGAAGTTGGTGATGTCGCTGGTGCGGGTCATGGGATCCTCATCGGGTCGATGTACAACATTCTGTACGTACAGTATGCCGTACAGATCAGCCGGAGGCAAGAGCTTTCTAGCACCCGATAATGCCGCGGAGGGGGTGCTTTGGCGGGGCGGGGATGTTGGGGTTGGTGGGGGGGGTTGAGCCGATGGGTAGCGGGTTCGGAGGGGCACGGGGAGTTACCTATGAAGATGCGCGTGTGGGCGGCGGTGGCTGGGGTGATGGGGATGGCGGGGGCGGCTCATGGGCAGTGGGTGACGGCGGGGTCGATCGTGTATTACAACTCGGGGCGGGTGGGGATTGGGACGGCGACGCCGAGCGGGCAGTTGCATGTGGTGGGGGCGACGGGGTTGGGGGCGATCCGAGGGGAGAACACGGGGAACGGTGCAGCGGTGTTGGGATGGTCGCGGGCGGCGAGCGGGGTGACGCACGGTACGTACGGGCAGTCGCATTCGACGCAGGGGTACGGGGCGTTGGGGTGGGCGACGAACACGACGGGTCAGACCGTGGGTGTGTACGGGCAGTCGGACAGTCCGGCGGGGTACGCGGGGTTGTTCAAGGGTGGGCAGTTCGGGGTGTATGGATGGCCGACGGCGACGACGGGGAACACGGTGGGTGTCTTCGGACGGACGTCAAGCCCGAACGGATGGGGCGGGATTTTCAAGGGCGGGTTGTACGGGGTGTGGGGGGAAGTGCCTGACGAACTGCAGACGACGGGGTTTGCGGGGTGGTTCAAGGGGCGGGTGCATGCGACGAACCGGATCTCCATTGGCAATGCACCGCTTGGATGGTCCGCGACTCCGGGTCTGGACGTGACCTCGCCCACGAGCATTCATCAGTACATTTCGATGTCGCCGGGATCGCTGTACGTCTCGACAAACACCGACTCGGCGGCCGTCGATTTGAATAAAGACTCCAGCGGCACCGGCTCGGTGCTGCGGGTTCACCATTCCGGGACGGCGGAGGGCGCGGCCATTTCGGCGAGTTCGTCGAGCGCGAGCTCGGCGACGCTCTATGCGTCGAACGGGGCATTGGGCGGTTCGGGTGGGCAGTTCACGGCGCGCGGGGCTGGTGCTGTAGCGGTGTCGGGGCTCACGGACACCGGCGGGGCAGCGACGACCGCGGCGTTCGGCGTGCGCGGGACGAGCTATCACTCGGCGGGCGCGGGTGTGAAGGGTGAGTCGTACTTCGCGGAGACGGTGGGAGTCTCGGCCGGTGGCGTGTTTGGCTCGGCGGTGAGCCCGAACATTCCGGGCGTGCGTGGCGAGGCTCCGCTGGCGGTTGTGGGCGTGACGAACTCGGCGAACGGGCGCGGGGTGATTGGGTGGAGCATCCGCGATGACGACACGGCGTACGGCCTGCTGGGGATTGCACCCGCGGGGCGGATGGCGCTGTTCGCGGAGGGGAACACGGGGGCGACGGGGACGAAGGCGTTTGTGATTGATCACCCGCTTGCGCCGGCGGACAAGGTGCTGATGCACTACTGCGCGGAGGGGCCGGAGGCGATGCTGATGTACCGCGGGACCGCGGCGTTTGACGATCGCGGGCGCGCGGAGGTTGAACTCCCCCACTACTTCGACGCGATCGCGCGGAACGCGCAGTACCAGTTGACTGCGATGGGCGCGGCGATGCCGCTGCTGCACGTGGAGTCGGGGGTTGAGGAGAATGGCGGGCGGACGTTTGTCGTCGCGGGCGGTGCGCCGGGGAAGAAGGTGTGCTGGGTGGTGACGGCGGAGCGGTACGACGAGCACTGCAGGCAGCATCCGCCCGTGGTGGAGATGGACAAGCCCGAGGCCCTTCGCGGGAAGTACTACGCGCCGGAGTTGTACGGGAAGGGCGCGGCGGACGCGATCAACGTGCGGGTGCCGGTGGGTGGTTTGAAGGAGAAGGTGGCGATGCCACGGATTGAGCCGCGGGTTGCGCCGGCGGCGCCGGTTCGCGCTCCGGCGCGGCGGGCGGTGGAGCCGGTTGCGCCGGATGGGGCGGTGCCGCAGCCGCAGATCGCGCCGGCCACGGGGGGATGAGTCGGGCGGGAAAGCTCAAAGCAGCAAAGCAGCAAAGCAGCAAATTCGGAGGGAAGAAGGCGACGTTGGGCGCGTTGCTATTGTTGGGCTGAAAGGGATTGCCCACTATGACGACGAAGCCTGCTGTTGTGACTCGATTCGCTCCTTCACCGACCGGCCACCTGCACGTGGGCGGGGCGCGGTCTGCGCTGTTTTGCTGGGCGTATGCGCGGAAGCATGGTGGGCATTTCACGCTGCGGATCGAGGACACGGACCAGGCGCGGAGCAGCGACGAGTCGGCGCGGGGGATCATGGAGGATCTGGCGTGGCTCGGGATTGACTGGGACGAGGGGCCGGAGTTTGTGCACGAGGGGAAGAAGATCGGCGGGGACCCGCAGGGCGTGGGGCCGTTCTTTCAGGCGCGGCGGGTGGCGTTGTACAACAAGTACCTGATGCAACTGATCGAGCAGGGGCGGGCGTATCCGGCGTTTGAGTCGAGCGAGGAGCTCGAGGCGAAGCGGAAGGCGGCGGTTGCCGCGAAGCAGACGTATCGGTACGACCGGGCGAGCTATCACGCGTATCCGACGCCGGAGGCGAGGCTGGCGCGGATGAAGGAGGCGGATGCGAAGGGGGAGACGTATCCGATTCGGTTTTATGCGCCGGCGGAGGAGGTCGTGGTGCAGGACGAGGTGCTGGGGGATGTGAAGTACGCCGCGGGGGAGATGGACGACTTTGTGATCCGCAAGGCGGATGGTTTTCCGACGTATCACTTCGCGGTGGTGGTGGATGACGAGACGATGGGGGTGACGCACGTGATGCGTGCGCAGGAGCATCTGAACAACACGCCGCGGCATGTGGCGTTGCAGAAGGCGCTGGGGTTTCGGACGCCGGTGTATGCGCATATGCCGCTGATCTGCAACATGGACGCGTCGAAGATGAGCAAGCGGGACAAGGCGAAGGTGGCGCGGAAGACGTTGAAGGAGGCGATGGCGAAGGACAAGGCGTTGAGCGCGGCGGGGGTGGGCGCGGCGATCGGGGTGGCGACGAAGGAGCTCGAGGACTTCATCGCGGCGGAGAACGACTCGCTGGTGACGGCGCAGAAGCTGGGCGCGTATTTCAAGATTGCGTTGCCGGAGATCGAGGTGTGTGACTTCCGGGAGAACGGGTATCTGCCGGGGGCGATCAACAACTTCCTGGCGCTGCTGGGTTGGAATCCGGGGATGAAGCTGGCGGACGGGAAGGATCTGGAGAAGTTTGACACGAAGTTCCTGGCGGAGCATTTCGCGATTGATCGGATCGGGAAGACGAGCGCGAAGTTTGACCGGGTGAAGCTGCTGAGCTTCAACGGGGACGCGATCAACGGGATGAGCGACGAGGAGTTTGCGCGGGTGTGGCGGGAGTTCTGCTCGCACGCGGAGCCGCGGCTGGTGGAGCGGGTGCCGGAGGGGCAACGGTGGCTGTGGCTGGCGAAGGCGATCAAGCCGCGGGCGAAGACGCTGCGGGATGGGATCAAGCCGGCGGGGTTGTTCATGATGGGGGATGATGCGGTGGAGTTTGATGCGGGGGCGGTGGAGAAGAACCTGAAGGCGGAGGGTGGGAAGGGGATGGAGATGTTGCGGGAGGTGCTGGTGAGGCTTCAGGGGTTGGCGGAGTGGACGCCTGGGGCGATTCACGGCGCGCTGGAGCTGATGGCGAAGGAGCGCGGGTTGGTGAATGACAAGGGGGCAGTGAACGTGGGGCCGGTGGCGGCGCCGGTGCGTGTGGCGGTGTCGGGGAGCGGGGTGACACCGCCGCTGGGGGAGACGCTTGCGGCGCTTGGACGTGAAGGGGTGATGAAGCGGGTGGAGCGGTGTTTGGCGGTGAATGGGTGAGGATGGGGTGAAGACGGAGAACGCGTCGGGT
>JBEIUO010000822.1:0-1428 GCA_040374335.1 Phycisphaeraceae bacterium | reverse complement strand
TGGGTTCGTCGAGGATGACGAGGTCGGGGTCGTTCATGAGGCTCTGGGCGATGCCGATGCGTTGGCGCATGCCTTTGGAGTAGCCTTTGACGCGGGTGTGACCCCAGTCTCGCATGCCGACGAGTTCGAGGAGGTCTTCGGCGCGGGCCTTGCGGTCGGCGCGGGGGACACCGGCGAGCGCGGCGTAGAAGTCGAGGAGTTGGCGGCCGGTGAGGTAGTCGGGGAAGCGGTGGTGTTCGGGGAGGTAGCCGACCTTGCGGAGGGTTTCCTTGTTGCCGACGGGGTTACCGAGCACGGTGCCGTCGGCGCGAGAGGCGCGGATGACGGTCATGAGGATCTTGACGAGGGTGCTTTTGCCGGCGCCGTTGGGGCCGAGGAGGCCGAAGATCTCGCCCCGATGGACTTTCATCTCGATGCCGCGAAGGGCTTGGACGCCGCCGGAGTAGGTCTTGGCGACGTGAGCGAGGTCGATGGCGAAGTCTGTGGTCATCGGGGCTTATTTCCTGCGTGCGACGACGTGGAAGAGGTGGTGGTGCTTGGTGCCGCCCATGGCGTCTTCACCGTCTTTTTCGATTTCGTCGCACCAGAGTACGTCGAAGGGCAAAAGGAGTTTCTCGAGTTTGGGTCTGGAGAGGTGGCTGCGGGGTCGGATCGGGGCCCATTCGTCGCGGTCGCCGAAGAACTGGCCCGAGAAGAAGCTGTTGGGGAGGAGGCGGGCGAGAATCCAGTCCCAGAGGGCGGGAAAGGCGTCGGGGTCGCAGAAGGGGAGGGCGAAGCTGGCGTTCACGAGGGAGGCGGGTTGGCGGAGGGCGGGGTCGAGGGGGATTGCCTCCATAGAGGTGTGGGCGGCGAGGAGCCTTGGGGTGTGATCGGGGGGGGTGGAGGCTTTGAGCATCTCAAGGCCGTCCTGGTGCGAATCCAGCGCGACGACGGACCAGCCGCGACGGAGGAGTTCGCGGGTGTCGCGGCCTTCGCCGCAGGCGATGTCGAAGGCAAGGCGGCCTTGGCCGGGGCCGAGGATGTCGAGCGCGCGGAGGAGGGTGTCGCGGGGCGGCTTGTCGTGGACGGCTCGGAAGTAGGCGGGCCAGTCGCGCTGGTAGTCGGGGGAGATGGTCATCGGGTGCGCTCTTTGGTCTTTGGACCGCTAGGCTTGAACATGTACGAGAATACGCAGGATTTCGTGGCCGCCTTGGAGCGGGCCGGTGAGCTGAAAAGAGTGCGGGCGAAGGTCTCGCCGGTGCTCGAGATCACGGAGATCACCGATCGCGTGAGCAAGTCACCGGCGGCCCACGCGGGATCGGCGTCGGCTGCGCGGAACGATCCGCGGCATCACGATCTCGGTGGGCACGCGTTGCTCTTTGAGAACGTGGAGGACTCGGCGTTTCCGGTGCTGATCAACGCGTATGGGTCGTACCGGCGCGCCGAGAT
>JBEIUO010000812.1:0-1577 GCA_040374335.1 Phycisphaeraceae bacterium | reverse complement strand
CCGGTCGGATTGAAGGCGTAGGTGACATCGAAAGCGGGAGAGAGCGACCATTGGCCGCGTTTGTCCATGAGGAACGCGATGTTCTTGACGTGGTCGTCCTGGTTGCGGGCGACGATGTTGAAGACCATGCGTCGAAACTGTTCTTCGATGGCGGACATCGGGAGATCGAGGCGGCGGATGACGGCGATTGCTTGTTCGTATGAATGTGCGCCGGCGTTGTTGAAGTCGAGATGGGCGAGCGCACCGAAGGACTGCATGTGTAGCTTGCCACCGTCGGCAATCCGGTCGAATCGCTTTGTCATGAAATGTCGGCGACCGTTCTCTTCGAACAGGCGGCACTCGGTCATCCGAATACCCGCGGCCCTGGCCATGAGGTGATAGGCGTACTCGATGGCACCGAAGCCTTGTGGGTCCGCGAGTTCTCGATCCCCGTTGTTTGTGACGCCATCGAACTTGAGCAACCAGTACTCGAAGCCGGGTGGTGCGGTGACCTGACCGGAGCGAACTTCGTTGGTGCTTGGATGCCACGCGATGACGGCCTTGGCACGAGCACCGCCGGCGGATGCACCGACACGGAGGATCTCGTGCAGCGCACGTTCGCGCGCCGGGTCGGCGAAGGATGAACTCAGGCGCTCGCGGCGGCGGAGCACGTCCGTGGCGAGGCGGACGAGCGAGTCGATCTGGAGTGGCGTCGATGCGGTACTGATGGGTCCGATCGCGGGGACGAACTCGAGCGCGCCGATGCCGCGAGAACCGGTGTAGCAAAGGCGTTCGACGGCGTTGATATCGTGAGGGAGGCGGCCCTCGGCGGAAAGCCACGCGTCGATGACGGCGTTACCGAACTTGTCGGGGAGGGCGTCGGCGAGAAGGCCGGGGAGACCGTGGAAGGAACCGAAGGGGAGATCTGGGAAGCTGTAGAGACGGCTGGAGAGGGGCATCATGAGCGGGGCGAGTTCGATGCGACTGGCAAGGAACTCTGGCGCGTACTCGAAGGTTGCGACGCGACCGGGGCCGTCGACGGCGACGGCGCCGATCCGCGTGTCCCACAGGCGAACTTCGGCGACGGTTGTCACGGGGTGGCTCCGGGTGGGCGTTCGTCGCCCCAGGTCCATGGGGTAGGAGGAGGCGGCGCCATCCTGCTGGTGGATGCGCGGCGGCGAACGTTGTCGCGTGCTTCGAGGAGTTTGAGCGGGCTGCTGAGCGGTTGGGGAACGAGGGCGTTGAGGTTCTGGAGGAGGTCGAGGACGCGGAGCACGCGGACGAGGTTGGTGAGTTGGGTGGAGTTGCCGCGCTCGAGGCGAACGATGGTGCTCATGGAGAGGCCGGCTTCGGTCGCGAGTTGAGCTTGGGTGAGGTTGCGTTCGACACGGAGGCGGGCGATTCGGCGGCCGAGGTCGGCGAGGATTTTGGCATCGGAGAGGGCTGGGTTCATGACATAGTCTCTTTTGACTAGTCTATCGTATGAAAGGCACTAACGCGTCAGTTTTGACGCATAGATCAACTTTCACGATCGCCCAGAACCCGCTCATTGTACGAACAAATACGGGCGCCGCCCGCTCGGGGTTGGGGGGTAACAT
>JBEIUO010000093.1:0-7326 GCA_040374335.1 Phycisphaeraceae bacterium | reverse complement strand
CGCAGGGCCTCGCTCCACCGCCGGCTACTGCCTTGCAGCCGTCCAGGCTGCGGGGATGGGGGTGCGGTGTGGCGTCGGGGGTCTCACCGCACGCCGGAGGCGTGCGAGAACGCTTTGGCTTGAAAACCAAAGTTACGGAGGTGGGGTGAACGCGTCCGCCCTTCGCCGGGCGGAAAGGAATCAAGGGGGGCTATTGGTGGCTTGCTCGCGGAAGAAGGCCATAGGCCGGAGGCCTTATGCCATAGGTAGGAGCGGTGGTGCGCATTGTTGTTCGGCGTGGCGTTGTGGCGTCGAAAGTCCACCCGCACGCCGGAGGCGTGCGAGAACGCTTTGGCTTGAAAGCCAAAGCCACGAGGTTGGTCAGCTGATCTTCAATGTCGGTCCGCCGGAGGTTTTGACCTCTGCCAGGGCGACTTGGCTTTCGAGTTGGGTGATCATGTCTTCGAGTGCCGCGGCGAGGCGTTTGCCGGCGGGGTCGGTGGCGGTGAAGTTGGAGGTTGGGTCGCCCTTGTCGCTGTTGATGCGGAGGCTCATGGTGATGGGGAGTGCGCCGAGGAAGGGGGAGCCGAGGCGCTGGGCCATGTGCTCGGCGCCGCCCTTGCCGAAGAGGTCGTACATCTTCCCGTCGTCGCCGATGAAGAAGCTCATGTTCTCGACGACGCCGAGGACGGGGACGTTGAGCTGCTGGAACATGCGAGCGGCGCGGACGGCGTCGTCCTGGGCGACGCGCTGCGGGGTGCAGACGACGACCGCGCCGTTCACCGCGAGCATCTGCGCCATGGTGAGGGAGACGTCGCCGGTGCCGGGGGGGAGGTCGATGATGAGGTAGTCGAGTTCGCCCCAGTTGGTCTGCTCGGTGAGCTGCTTGAACGCGCCGTGGGCCATTGGGCCGCGCCAGATGAGGGGCTTCTCGGGGTCGACGAGCTTGCCGATGGTCATGCACTTCACGCCGTGGGTGAGGAAGGGCTGGAGCATCCCCCCCACTACCACCGCGTCGAGGTTGGTGAGCCCGAGCATCGTGGGCATGCTGGGGCCGTAGATGTCGCCGTCGAGGAGGCCGACGGCGTGGCCGCGACGGGCGAGACCGACGGCGAGGTTGAGGGCGACGGTGCTTTTGCCGACGCCGCCCTTGCCGGCGCCGACGGCGATGACACGACGAACGCCGGGGAGGGCGGAGGTGGCGGGGCGTTGGGGGGGTTGCTTGAGGCCGCCGATGGGGGTGTGGCCGCCCGAGGCGGGGGGCGGGGTATCCCGGGGAGGCTGGACGGAGGCGGGGGCCATGCCGCCGAACCGCTTCTCATAGAGGACCGAGCCGGAGTCGTTGACGAACTCGACGACGAGGGCGTCAACGCGGTCGCCGCCGTGGGTTTTGATGGCCTCGAACGCGGTTGCGGCGATGGCGGCCATGAGTTTCTCGGACGCACCGGGGAGGAGGAGTCGCACGCCGGCGTAGGTGTCGCAGGCGGAGACCCACTTGAGGACACCGGCGGAGACGAGGTCTCGGCCTTCGGGGGTGAGGACGTGCTTGAGGGCATCGGTCACGGACTGCTTGGACAGGGGCATGGGGACTCCTCACGGGCGGGTGGGTCTTCCGCCGATTGTTGGCGTGGAATGGTGGGGAATAGCGGCAATCCGGGAGGACTTGGGGCGTTAGGCAGGATGCCCGTGGCCGAACCCGGGCAACCTTTTGGGAGCTCAGACATGAACTGGATGAATCGTGGGTGGTCGTTGGTGATGGGCGCGGCGATGATCGCGGCGCTGGCGGGCACGGCGTTGGGGCAGGACTCGAAGCCGGCGGATGATGAGGCCCTCAAGGGTCCGGCGGTGAAGGAAGACGCGCCCGGGACGCGGAAGTTCACGCAGAAGGGGGCCCAGCGCGGCGAGCAGGAGATTCCGCTGCGCGTGTACATGCGGTCGCTCGAGGTGTTGCGTGGGGAGAAGGCGGATGCCGCGGTTCGGTTGACGGAGGAGCAGGACTCTGAGATCAAGTCGATCATGGAGGGGTTCCAGGGGGATGTGGCGAAGTTCCGCGAGGCGCATCAGGAGGAGATCAAGTCGCTGATGGCGAAGCTGTCTCCGGAGGATCGCAAGAAGGCGATGCAGCGGATGAGCGGGCTCTTGGGCAACGCGCCGGGCGAGCGAGGCGCGGGGCGTCCGGGGCAGAAGCCTGCGGGCGAGAAGGGGAAGCGTCCGGCGGAGAAGGCTCCGGCGGATGACATGATGCAGCAGGACGACGGGATGCAGCCGGTGGACGCGGCGGCGTCGGAGGGTGCGAAAGACCAGTTGAAGAAGCTGGCTGAGCAGGCTCCGAAGCCGGCGGATGCGCAGGCGAAGCTCTGGAACGTGCTGACGGCGGCGCAGAAGCCGGTCGTGCAGAAGGAGCTCGAGCGGTTCCGCGAGGAGCAGAAGAAGAACGCCGGGAAGAAGACCGACCAGGCTAAGCCGGGCGAGGGCAAGCCGGGCGCGGATCCGATGATGGACAACCCGCGGATTCCGGCGGAGCTGAAGGAAAAGCTGAAGGACATGTCACCGGAGGAACGCCGCGAGGCAATCCGGAAGTACCGGGAAGAGCGGCAGCAGAAGGGCGACAAGCCGGGCAAGGGCGGGGGCAAGAAGGCACCGCCGGACATGGATGACGTGAACGTGCCCCCGGCGGACGAGCCCAAGTAAGACGACGGATCAACTTTGCACCACACCTCCGGCGGCCGGGCGCGTAAAGCTCCGGTCGCCCTTGTTTTTGAGGATGCTGAGCCAAAGGGCACGAGAACTCCGTGTGATGGGGGGCGGAATCGTGGTACGCTTTGGGGAGAGGGACCATGAAGAACGCGATCGTGACTCTTTGTGCGGCGGGCCTTGCGACGACGGTGCAGGCGCAGGGACTCCGCGTGCTTTCCGAGGCCGACTACACCGACAGACTTCGGGCGATGTGGCTTGGCCAGTGCATCGCGAACTGGACGGGGCTGCGGACGGAGGGGCGGCACCGCGAGCCACCGTTCTTGACGGACGCTGACTGGGGGCTTCCGTACAACGGGTTCACGCTGGACTTCACGTGGTACTTCTCGCCGTGGCCAGCGGATGATGACACGGACATCGAGTACGTGTACCTTCACGAGGCGGCGAGGCTGGGGCGTTGGGAGTTCACCCCCGCGGAGATCCGCGATGCCTGGGTGCTGCACATCAACCGGGACATCTGGGTCTCGAACCGCAAAGCGCGGGATCTGATGCAGCGTGGCGTGCTGCCGCCGGCGACCGGGATGGGGCACGCCAACATCGATCGGCTGATGATCGATGCGCAACTGACGACGGAGTTGTTCGGGGCGGCGTACCCCGGGATGCCGGAGTTGGCGCTGCGAGCGGCGGATCTGCCGATTCGAACGACTGCCGCGGGATATGCGGCGCACGCGGCGCAGTTCTACGTGGTGTTGTATTCGATGGCGACGCAGGTGAACCCGGCGATGAGCGGGCGGGAGAGGTCGATCTGGCTGGCGCAGCGGGGTCTTGAGTACATCCCGGAAGGATCGAAGACGGCGGACGTGATCCGGTTCGTGTTGGACGATTATCTGGCGAACCCGGATCCGAACAACTGGGAACTGACGCGTGATCGGATCGATGCGCGGTACAGAGTGGCGGCGGGGGTGAATGGCTTCACGTACCGCGATTGGTTTGAGTCGTCGATCAACCTCGCGACGGGCGTGATGGCGTTGTTGTACGGTGAGGGCGATTACCGGCGGACCATTCAGGTGGGGACGATGAGCGGATGGGACTCGGACAACGGCACCGCAACGATGGGAGGCCTCCTGGGGCTCATCGGCGGGACCGCGGGGGTTCAGAGCGCGTTTCCCGGGGCGAACTTGTCCGACCTGTACGACATCGATTCCCGGCGCGACAACATGCCGGACTACGTGCCGCAGAATGCTGGCGCGGAGGACACGTTCAGCATGATGGCGGCGCGGATGATGCCGCTCGTGCGGGCGAACGTGACGAATGCGGGTGGGGTGGCGCGGGATGGGGTGTGGGTTCTGCCCCCGCTTCGCGCGGGGGGTGACGCGGCCGCGAATCCGCTCACCGCGGCGATGAATCGGAGCGCGAACAACAGGGTTCGCGCGGACGGGGGCACTGTGTCTGCGGTGGTGTCCGTCACCGGGGCTCCGCCTTCGGGGCGCGGCGTTGCCTCGCCCGCGGCGTTCGCGGACGGGCGAGAGTCGAACTTCAACGGCGCAGAAGAGGTCGACTCGCAGCGTTGGTATTTCTCGTCGGAGGGATCGGGGGCGTCCACCGTCGAGATGACGGTTCTTTATGACCGAGCGGTCGAGGCCGCGATCGTGCGGGTGATGGAGGGCGATCACTTTGCAAACGGTGGTCGCGCGGAGGGCCTCACGGTGATGCTGCGGGTCGGGGAGAGCTGGGTTCCGGCGAGCGGAGCGTGGAGTTCCGCGCTCACGGCGGCGCCGTTTGAGATTCTCGATTTCAGCCTTTCGCAGGTCGTCCAGATCACGGGCGTGCGCATCGTGGCGAGCATGCCGGGGCCGAGCGGGTTTGTGACCTGCGCCGAGATTGATGTGCTGGCAAGCGAGCCGCCGTTGGATGGTGGTTCGTTCGATCAGGACGCGAATCAGCGTCTCAATATCGACGACCTTTATGCCTTTGAGGCGTACCCAGTGGATCTGGATTCTGACTTGGTGGTTGGACCGCAGGACCGCGAGTATCTTCTGGCAGCGCTGCGCGCGGGTGAAGGACCCCGCTGAGATGCGCAGGCCCGGCCGCGAGAGGCCGTGATGCAAAAACAAGAACGCCCGGAGCAGGTCGCTCCGGGCGTGGAAGGGGTCCGCGGCTGGTCGCCGCGGTGGTGCTGCGGTTACTGGTCGTTGTCGTGCATGTTGGAGGAGCTGTCGGTGACGCGGGTGCTCTTCTGAGCCTGGACGCCGGCCGAGCGACCGGAGACAGCGAGGGTGCGGACCTGGGTGCGTTTGACGGCCTGGGCGAGGGCGTCGCGCTTGGGCAGGACGACCTTGGCGACGCGCTTGGGAGCCGGGGCGGACTTGGACTTGGGCGCTGAAGAGGGAGCGGAGCCGCCGCCCTTGGCGACCTTGGTGCCCGGGGAGGCCTTCACACTGATCCCGGACCTCACGCTGGGAGGCGCCACGACGACGGATGCACGCCGGCCGCCGCGAAGAACGGAGAGGACGCGGGCGGACTTGCGGACGGGCGCGGCCTTGGGGGCCTCGGGGTCGGTGCCGCCGGCGTTGCCGGAGTCACCGGGGTTGGTGTTGCCGCCGGAGTTGCCGCCACCGTCGCCATCCATCACGGGCTGGGGAGGAGGGGGAGCGGGCTGATCACCGCCACCGGAGCCACCGCCGGAGTTGCCGCCACCACCACCGGTGTTGCCGGAGCCGTCACCGCCAGATGCGGGCTGAGGGGGAAGTTCAGGGGGGTTGGTGCCGCCACCGGAGCCGCCGCCGGAGCCGCCACCGGAGCCGCCACCGGAGTTGCCGGGGTCGGAGGGAGGCAGGCTACCACCGCCGGAGTCACCGGGGTCGGAGGGAGGCAAGCCGCCTCCACCGGAGTCGCCGGGTTTGGAGGGAGGCAGGCCACCACCGGAGTCGCCGGGATTGGAGGGAGGCAGGCCACCACCGCCGGAATCGCCGGGATTGGAGGGAGGCAGGCCACCACCGCCGGAATCGCCGGGGTCGGAGGGAGGCAAGCCACCGCCGCCGGAGTTGCCGGGGTCGGTGGGGGGCAAGCCACCACCGCCGGAGTCGCCGGGGTCGGAGGGAGGCAAGCCGCCACCGCCGGAGTCGCCGGGGTCACTGGGGGGCAAGCCACCGCCGCCGGAATCGCCGGGGTCGGAGGGAGGCAAGCCGCCACCGCCGGAATCACCTGAATCGCCGGAGTTGCCGGGGTCACTGGGGGGGGAGCCGCCGCCGCCGGAGTCGCCGCCGCCGGAGGGGGGAGTGTCGCCACCGCCGGAGTCACCGTCACCACCGCCGCCGGGGGGCAGGTTCGGGGCTTCGGGATCGGCGATGCCGTGGAGGCGTCGGACCATCGGGCTGATGGAGCTGGTCATGAACGACTGCAAGGCGGCGTGATCACCTTGGTTGCTGACGATGTCCCAGATGATGACACCGTCGAGGCCGTTGCGGACCGGGACTTCGATAGCCAGACGAAGGTCGATGGGGTCGCAGTAGTCGCCGGTGCGCTCGTCGTCCAGGGACAGGTGGTAGCGGTAGCCGGTGAAGGCGATGATCTCCTTGTCGCCAACGAGGCGGCGGAACTCGCGGATGTTGGCGAGGATGATGCTGGTGTGGAAGGACTCTTCCCACTGGTAGCCGGGGCGGCGGGTAGGGTCGCCGTCTGCGACGGTCTGGAGGTTCATGTACATCGCGGGGAAGACGACGTCGCTCTGTTCGAAGAGCCACTGCATTTCGTCGTTCATCTGGGTCCAGCGGTTGGGGGCGGGCTGGAGGTATTCTCCGTAGCGGCGCCATGGGTAGCCGTAGAAGCCCCACTTGAGGTTGGGGTTGACGGCCTTGGCTTCGCGCATAATGCCGGTGAAGAACTCCTGGACGGCCTCGCGGTAGGTACGGGAGAGGACCTCCTCTTCGGCCTCGGAGGAGAGGCCGTAGAGCTGGTCGGGGTGGTGCTGGCGCATGTAGGTGTACCAGGCGTCATGCTGGAAGGGGCCGTGACCGCTGGTTGGTCTGAGGCCGGGGCCGCCGGTGCGGTTGCCCCAGTACATGTCGAGGAACTCGACGTCGAGGCAGGCGTACTCGGCGTTGGGGATGCGGGTGGCCTCGTCGGCGAGCAAGGACTGGAGGCGTGAGCGGACTCGGGTCCAGAAGTCAGGGTCGGTGCGCATGACGGCGATGCCGTCGGAGCGTGCCTCCACGACAAAGTTGTGTTCGTAGAGCACGATCGTGTCGGTGGCGATCGGGGCGCTCTCGAAGTTAATCTGATTGGCCCAGTCGGTGCGGCTGCCCCAGCGGAGTTCCATGGGGTTGGTGAAGACACCCCAGTGAATCTCGAAGTTCGGTCGTGGCTCGTTCCCAGGGGGGTTCGCGAGAGCCCCCGGGGAGAGAGCGGTGACGGTGGCGGCGGCGAGAAGGGCGACAGCCGACCGGCCAAAGGCCAATCGGAGTCGCAAGCCGGTCAAGGTGGACGAAGTACTGAAGTCGCGCATCGGAATCCCTCCCAAGGCAGGGTCCATGGAGGACCACACCAACAGAGAAGGTCGGTTTCCCGGCGGGGGCGGGGTGGAGACGGGGGCACCGATTGTGGAGAAAGTTGCGCGACGGCGCGGCCTGTGGTGAGGGTGGGGAGCGTACGGGT
>JBEIUO010000679.1:0-2304 GCA_040374335.1 Phycisphaeraceae bacterium | reverse complement strand
GCCCGAGCGCGTTGTTCCAGCAATGCTCCCCGCTTCCCCTCGACATCCGCTCCCACAGGCCCTCCGCCTAGCATCCACCCACGCCCGCGGCTGTCGCTGGGCGTCGCGCGATCGCGAGTGTGGCTTCGACGAGAGGGAGTTCATGCCGACTTCGGAGAACCAAGGCCCGGCGCAAGACACCACCGCGATTCCGTGGCGGTGCGCGGGCTGCCGACATGATGCCGCGGGGCTGCTGCTGGGCATGCCGTGCCCGGAGTGCGGTCGGCCGTTGGATCAAACGTCCGTGCGCCCCGCGTGGCTCGAGTACGGGCACCTGCGGCGGGTGCGGCTCGCGGCACGGCTGGCCCTGGCGGGGACCTGTGCGCTCGCGTTGTTCCCACCGATGGTATCGGGCTTTCGCGCACAGGGGTTCGCGATCCCGCCGCACGTGTTCGCACTCGTGATTCTGCTGGTGACCGCGTGTGCGGTCGGGGCGCAGACGGTCGCGATGCTCCGTTTGATGTGGAGCGCGATCGCGCCGGCGCGGCGGCGAGTGGTGGTGGCGGCCGTGCTGCTGCGGGCCCCGCTGGTCTTCGTGGTGTTCGCGGGTTCCTTCGGTTTTCTGGCGGGGCAGCAACAGAGCGGAACAATGGTCGCACCATGGAAAGGGTTTCTCGCGGGTGGAACCGGGGTACCAGGTGGGATGACCCCGTGGCTGGGAGCGATGCTGATGCAGGCCCTGCTTGTCGTTCCGGCCCTGGTGGTCGACGTGTTGACGGCGCGCCGGTGCGTCGCGATCGCGATGAGCATCTCCGACGACCGCCCGGTGTGGGCGCGGCTGCAGACGGCCTTCGCGCTGATCGCGTGGTGGCTGGCGGGCGCCGGCGCGCTGTGCGTCGCGATACCGCTCACAGGCTGGTGGCTGACCCCGCTTGTCTGGCTGGTGGGCCACATCGCGCTCTTCCGCGCGATCGACCGGATGGCGGGGTTGTACGCGGGTGAGTCCTCGCGAGCGGGCGACCGTCCGACGAAATGAGTCAACTTGCGTGATGCGGCGGCCCAGATAGAGTGCCGACTGTCGCGACGATGATGGTCGATCGGTACTCGTTTGGGCAACGATCGCTGCTGCCCTTTCTGCGGCGAATCATGGGCCATGGTCGGTTCGCATCCGTTGCTGCAAGATCCCGCCAGCCTGCGGACATCAGTGCGGAGAGCGGGCGTTGCTCGCTGTCATCTACCCAGCCGAATCGGGCGTGCGAGCGAAGCCGGTCTCACCGGTGCTTCCGTGGCGTGTGTGCGCCCACGCCCGGGACGGTGTTTGCCGATGGAGGTTTGCGATGGGACTTGTTCATTCGTTCACGTTCGTTCGATACGCCGCGATCGTCGCGGCTTTCCCGCTCGCGGCGGCGGCGCAGCAGGTCTTCACCGCGACCGGTGCCGCCGGCGATGTGCAGGCGCAGCTCGGCGCGTTCCGCGCGTCGCTCGGTGGAGTGTTGAACCCCAACGTGCCCGGCAGCTTCGGTGCTGGGCGGCGCGAGATCAACTGGGACGCCGTGCCCGACGCGTTCTCCGCGCCCAACGCGTTCCCGGGTGACTTCTTCAATCAGAACTTCTCTCCCCGCGCACGCGGGGCCGTGTTCAGCACGCTGGGGAGCGGATTTGCCGTGAGCGCCGATGACGCGAACCCGGCCAATGCGCCCCGCGATTTCGCCAACATCAACCCGAGCTACGGCGCGGAGTTCGAGGCGTTCAGCCCGCAGCGGCTGTTCACCGCGATCGGGAGCACGATCACCGACGTGCGGTTCTTCGTCCCGGGCACCACCACCGCGGCCACCACGCGCGGCTTCGGCGTCGTGCTGTCGGATGTGGACCTGGCGAATGTCAGCGGCCTGCAGTTGTTTGACGCCGACGACAACCTGCTGCACTCCGAGTTCGCCCCCGCGACGCTCGGGAGCGGCTCGTTCTCGTTCGTGGGCGTGTCGTTCGATTCCCCGATCGTGGCGCGGGCCCGGATCATCTCCGGCACGCACGCGCTGTCGGCCGGATTCAACGAGGATCCGCTCAACGCCACGCAGGCCACCGATGCGGTCGCTATGGACGACTTCATCTACGGCGAGCCGATCCCCGCTCCGGCCGGGCTGCTGGCCGCGCTGGGTGGCCTGGGGATGTTGAGCCGCCGCCGCCGCTAATCCACGGTGCTGCACATGAGAGCAGGGGTCGGGTAGCCGCGGGGTGAATAGCCCCGCGGCTGCCTGCGCCGATGGTGCCGGGGTGAGCGAGTCCGCCCGCGCTTACAGCTTCTTCAACGCATCCACGAGAGCACCG
>JBEIUO010000598.1:0-2664 GCA_040374335.1 Phycisphaeraceae bacterium | reverse complement strand
GGGGATGACGCCGCCGACGACGCCGTTCTCGAAGGCGATGGAGTCTTCGAAGTCGAGTTCTTCCGCGGCGGCCTGCTCGGCGGTGAAGGGCTCGAGGGAGATGACGCAGTCACCGAACTGACCGCGACCACCGGACTGCTTCTTGAAGAGTCCGCGGACGTCTTCGACCTTCTTGGAGATGGCTTCGCGGTAGGAGACCTTGGGCTTACCGACGGCGACGCCGATCTTCATATCGCGCTTGAGCTTGTTGGCGATGATTTCGAGGTGGAGCTCGCCCATGCCGGAGATGATGGTGTCGCCGGTTTCGTCGTTGTAGGAGAAGCGGAAGGAGGGGTCTTCGCGGCGGATGACGCCGAGGGCTTCGGAGAGGCGGCGCTTGTCTTCCTGGGTGCTGGGCTCGATGGACATCGAGATGACCGGCTCGGGGAAGTGCATGCGCTCGAGGAGGATGGGCTCCTCGGCGTCGCAGAGGGTGTCACCCGTGATGGAGTCCTTGATACCAACGACGGCGACGATGTTGCCGGCGGTGACTTCATCGAGGGGGATGCGGTTCTGGGCGTGCATCTCGAAGATACGAGAGCAGTTTTCCTTCTTGCCGTTACCGGGGTTGATGAGGCGGCTGCCCTTGGTGAGGGTGCCGGAGTAGACGCGCATGTAGGTGAGGTCGCCGTGCTTATCGGAGACGACCTTGAAGACGAGAGCCGCGAAGGGAGCGGCGGGGTCGTGGGGGCGGGTGAGGGCGACGTTCTTGTCGGAGGGGTCGGTACCCTGGACCTCGGGCTTCTCGGCGGGAGCGGGGAGGTACTGCACAACGGCGTCGAGGAGGGCCTGAACGCCGATGTTGCGGAGGGCCGCGCCGCAGAGGACGGGGTAGCAGCGGCGGTCGATGGTGCCGCGACGGAGAGCGGCCTTGATCTCGGGGACGGTGATGGAGTTTTCGTCGGCGAGGTACTTCTCGGTGAGGGCGTCGTCGAGTTCGGCGACCTTCTCGAGCATGAGGTGGCGCCATTCGGCGACGGTGTCGGCGAGTTCGGCGGGGACGTCCTTCTCGACGACGGTTTCGCCCTTATCGCCTTCGAAGTAGAAGGCGCGGAGGGTGATGAGGTCGATGATGCCCTTGTGGTCGTGGCCGACGCCGATGGGGAACTGGATCGGGATGCCGTTGGCACCGAGGCGGGACTTGATGGTGCTGAAGGAGAACTCGAAGCTGGCGCCGATCTTGTCCATCTTGTTGACGAAGCACATGCGGGGGACCCGGTAGCGGTCGGCCTGGCGCCACACGGTTTCGGACTGGGCTTCGACGCCTTCCTTACCGTCGAAGACGGCGACGGCGCCGTCGAGGACGCGGAGGGAGCGTTCGACTTCGATGGTGAAGTCGACGTGGCCGGGGGTATCGATCAGGTTGAGCTTGTACTCGCGGTTATCGAAGTTCCAGGGGCAGGTGGTGGCGGCGGACTGGATGGTGATGCCGCGCTGCTGCTCTTCTTCGAGGAAGTCCATGGTGGCGGTGCCTTCGTGGACTTCGCCGATCTTGTAGTTCTTGCCGGTGTAGTAGAGGATGCGCTCGGAGACGGTGGTTTTGCCCGCGTCGATGTGGGCGCAGATGCCGAAGTTGCGGATATAAGACAGGTCAGCTGCCATGATCGAACCTTTCGTTGCTGCTCGGAGCCGTCGAGGGCCCCTCTGGGATCAATCGCCTACCACCGCGGGCCCTCCCGCCGATGGCCGAATTCCTTGCTTGTATTCCTAAAAACCCGATTGCGAGACGCTCAAGTCAGATGGGAGTCATAGAGCCCCGTCGCCTGGGGCGACCTCGTCTGCATCCGAACTTTCGTCGTCGTCGTCCATAGGGTTCGCTTGGTCGTTCGGGCCATCGAGAGGTGCACGCGCACGCGATGCCTGAAACCCGACAAAACGGGCGAAATGTTAGCCGGGTGGAAGGGCCGATCAAGTTTCGCGGGGAGTTGCGAACAAGAGTCGAACGATTCTCATTGGGGAGGGGCGGGAGCCTGGGCGGCGAGGGGGGTGAGGCGGCCGCGGTCGGCGGGGGGGAGCTGGCGGAGGGGGTCGAGCCGCATGTTGGCGTCGAGGGCGAGGGCCTTGGTTGCGAGGGTGGCGGCCTGGTCGGGGAGGCCGGCGGCTTCCGCGGCGAAGGCGGCCTTGGCCGGGTAGGAGGGCTCGAAGGGGGCGGCGGCTGCCGCGGCGGACCAGGCCTCGAGGGCGGAGGTGGAGGCGGCGGGGGAGGGGGATCGGAGGGCGACAGCTTCGCGGAGGACGGCGAGCCAGCTCCAGGCGGTGGAGCGGTTGGAGGACTGGGCGAGGCGCTCGACGGCGGCCTGTTCGCCGGCGTCGGCGGGGAAGGGGGAGCCGGGCGGGGTGGCGATGGCGTGGATTTCGAGGTCGAGGCGGCTGAGGGCGCGGAGGGTTTCGAAGTGCGAGGGTGCCGCGGCGGCGGCTTGCTTGAGGGCGGGGCGGGCGAGGGTGAGGGTTCGGCGGCGGATTTCGAGGATGTCGGCGTCGATGGCGGCGGGGAGGTTGGGGGTGGAGCGGGGTTTGAACTGGAGCATGCCTTCGAGGTCGGCGTAGAGCTTGGATGGGGTGTCGCCGGGGAAGGCGGGGCGACCGGCGGCGAGTGAGTCGCGGCGGGCCTTGATCTGGGGGAGG
>JBEIUO010000581.1:0-2733 GCA_040374335.1 Phycisphaeraceae bacterium | reverse complement strand
CCCGGCGGCGGGGGCCGGGGTCGCGACCGGTGCGGGCTGAGCGGCGGGGTCCATGGCGGGCTGTTCGGGCTGCATCATCTGATGATCTCCGTAAGTGATTCTGCGCGGTGTGCACCGCGCTGTCCCTTCAATCTAGCGAGGTCGCGGGCCAAACGCAACGTGAGGGGCCAATGAAAACGCCCGCGCGGGGGCGGGCGTCATCGGGAGCGTTGCGTTGAGGTGGAGTCGGTCGAGGGGTGAAGGGTGGGTGTGGGGGATTACTTGGGTTCGGTGATGGGGACGTTGTTGAGCCCGTTGATGGCGGAGGTGGAGGTTTCGCCGCTCATGCCGACCCAGCGGCGGGTCTTGCCGCCGCCGGAGGAGGCGCGGCTGGGCCAGTAGGGGTAGCCAGCGAGTTCGCGGTGCATGTAGTCGGGGGCGTTGATGAGGAGGGAGCCCTGGAAGGCGCGGATGGTGCCGCCGCTGCCGCTGTTGTCGACCCACTGCTCGGGTTCGACGAGGGTAGTGATGACGTCGATGAGGTCCTGGGTCTTCTCTTCGCGGGTGGGGCGGTCGTTTTGTTCCTGGCCGCCCTGGTCCTGGAAGGGGCTTTGGCCGCCGCCGCCCTGGGCGCCTTGGAGGACGGTCTGGAGGTTGAACTCGGGGGCGTCCTCGAAGCGGGGGATTTCGAGGAGGAGGTCGTCGATGGGGTAGACCTCGAGGCGGCGGAACTTGTTGAGGCGGGTCTTGGGGCCGACCTGAACGGCGCCGAGGGTGGTCATCTGCCAGGTGTTGCCGCCCTCGGAGGAGGAGTCGGCGGCGTAGGCCTTATCGAGGACTCGCTCGAGGAGGGTGATGGCGGGGATGCTCTTGGCGTCGAGGGTGATGGTGGTTTCTTTGTTGAGTCCGTCGGACTCGCGGTCGTCGGCCCACATGATTTCGAGGTCGGCACCGGTGGCGTCGGCGATGAACTTGAGGACGTCCTCGAGCTTGTTGTCGGCGAAGGCGACGGTGACGGGCTTCTGGAGTTTGCGGAGGGTCGCGACTTCGGGGCGGACGGTGACGACCTGGGCGACGCGTTCGGCGCCGCCGGTGCTTTGGGCGGAAGCCTCGGTGGCACCGAGTGTTGCGGAGAAGCTAAGTGCGAGGCCGGCGGCCAACAGGATCCGCTGATTCATCGGGGGGCTCCAGTGCGTGAACGGGCGTGGTTGGCCATCCACCGGATGGGGGTTGGCATGGACCACACTCCGATGTATCGTACCGATGCCGCGAAGAAACCGTTGCAGGAATTGGGATTGCGCGCAGAAGCGGGGCGCGGAAGGTCGGTTTGTTCGCGTTCTGATAGGAGCCATCAATGTCCGTTAAGTTCAGGGCGTATCGGGTGTCGGACACGACGGGGTGGGAGCTCAAGCCTGCGGGGGGCAAGCGTGATTGGATGGACGGGAGTCCGGAGAAGTTTGCGTATCGGTGTCTGCCGCTGGTGATGGCGAATCAGGCGGGGTGGGTGGTGACGTGTCCGCGGTCGTTTTCGGTGAACTGGAACGGGAAGGCGGACATTCACAGTTCGACGCTGACGTATCTGGATGGGGGAGCGCCGAGCAATCAGATCAAGAGTCACTTTGGGATGGGGGTGATTACGTTTTCGCTGCCGTGGCTGTTCAGGACGGATGCGGGGTATGGGCTCTGGGCGCGTGGGCCGACGAACACGCCGAAGGAGAACATCCAGGCGTTGGACGGGATCATCGAGACGGACTGGGCACCGTACACGTTTACGATGAACTGGAAGATCACGAAGCCGAAGACGGACGTGTTTTTCAGGCAGGGGGAACCGATTGCGCACCTGCTGCCGATTCAGCTCGACCTGCTGGAGGGGATCGAGACGGAGTTGTTGTCGATCGACGAGAACCCGGAGTTGAAGCGGGAGTTCTTTGAGTTTGCCTCGCATCGGTCGGGGAACTTGAAGAAGCTTGAGCAGGGGCAGGAGGGGGCGTGGCAGATGGATTACATGAAGGGGAACAAGCCGGACGGGACGCCGGTGCAGGGGCACCGGAAGGCGTTCAAGCTGGCGGAGTTTGTGGCGAAGCCGAAGGGTGGGTGACGGGGCTTTCGGAAGTGGTGGAGGTTTGTAGACTGGGGGGGTGAACCTGTTTCCTTGGAATGGCGACGTGGTGCGTGCGCTGGGTGATTTGCATCCGGTGGTGGTGCACTTTCCGATTGCGCTGCTGCTGACGGCGGCGGCGGTGGAGTTTTTGCGGCGGAATCGGGACGGGAGGCCGCTGGGGGCGGGGGTGTTGGTGGCGATGCTGGGCGGGTTGGGGGGCGTGGTGGCGGCGTACCTGGGGCTTGGGAGTGCGTTGGGGCGGGGCGGGACGGATCCGATTCTGGAGACGCACCGGTACTTGGGGCTTGGGACGGCGGGGTGGACGGTGGTGGTGGCGGCGTGCGCGGCGTGGGCGTACGTGAAGCCGGAGGCGGGGGCGCTGGCGCGGTATCGGTTCACGTTGGTGGTGGGGGCGTTGGTCGCGGGGTTGGCGGGGCACTACGGGGGGGCGTTGGTGCACGGGCCGACGCAGATGACGGGGGCGATCGCGACGTTGATGCGAGGTGGGGCGAAGGGTGGGGACGAGGCGGGCCACGGAGCGGCGCGGGGGGACTTTGAGCGAGATGTGCGGCCGATCCTGGCGGCGCGGTGCGTGGGGTGTCACTCGGGGGCGGGGGCGCAGGGTGGGCTACGGCTGGATGATCGAGAGTCGT
>JBEIUO010000037.1:0-9712 GCA_040374335.1 Phycisphaeraceae bacterium | reverse complement strand
GTGGCAGCACCAGTGGTTTCACTCGAAGGTCGAACGGCGGTTGCGGCGTGTGGAGTCAGTGGATGAGGCGTTTCGCGTCTCGATGCATAGCGGGGCGTGGTACACAGCGTTTCCCGCCCAGGTGATCGGGACGGCGCTGCGCGACGTGGGCGGCAACGGCCAGAGTGCCACGTACGCGTCGCGGCTTCTGCAGTTGGGACTAGGGAGCCCCAATCCGGCGATCGGCGTTGAGGTGAGTAGGATCCGAGCGACCCTGCGCGAGGCGGTGATGACCGGGGGTGAGCGGGGACGCATCGCTGCTCAGTTCCTCGCGGTGCACGGGCCGGCCGATGAGGAGGCCGCGCAGTTCTTCGACCACGCGATCAGATCGCTGACGCCGGGTGTTGATCGGGACAGCGTGGTGGGCGCGTACGGGATGTGGGTGGGAAGGACCGGTGTCGGAGAGCCGACGGTGGTGGCGTGGAGTGAGTCGGAGGAGGTTAGCCAGCGCATGGATGCCGTGCGGGCCATACTGGGCCTGGGGTTGCGGCAGCAGGGTGAGGTGTGGACGCGAATGGGTGCGATCGTGGTGCGGTTGGCGGAGGACAACGACGTCGCGGTTGCCGATGCTGCGATGCTGGTCGGAGCCAGCCTGTACATGGGCGAGCACTCACAGCCGCTGGACGATATTGTGGAGCGGCAGATTGTGCAACGGGAGGTCGGCCGCGAGCGACTGAGCGAAGTGGGGTGGCGAATGACTCGCGGGGACCCAGCGCAGCTTGGGGTCTGGTTTCTTGTGGACGAAGCGAACCCAGCGCGGGCGAGCGATAAGGTCCTGGCATCCATGCTGTCGCAAGCGAGAGCGGATCCTGGGTGGCGCGAGTCTCTGGAGGCGGCGACGAAGCGGGGCGATTTGCCCGCGATGCACGCGGGGCCGATCCGCGCGGAACTCGAGCGAATCCAGCGCGAAGCGTCGCCTGGGGACAAGCCGCCGTCGTGAACGTCAGTCGCCGTGTTGTGTTCGCTACTTACCGCGGCCCGGTCACGATGAAATCGAAGCTTGCAAGCGTGTCCAGCCCGCTGACTGTGACGAAGCGGACCTGGAACTGCAGGTTGTTGGTCGAACCCATGTCGACGAGGACCGGACTTCGCGGAGTGACAAGGATCGTGGGGACGGTTCCGGCCGCGAACGGTGTTGTGAAGGTAACCGAGAACAAACCGGGGAGAATCTGCTGGGCGGTCCAGCCCGTGCCGGAACTTGGAGTGCCGGCCACGGTGCCTCTGATGAAACGGAGTTGCTCTTCGGCGGCGGTGGCGGAGAGTTGGCCGTTTGAGCCCAGCCGGATGTCGCCGCGAACGTCGAGTTCAGCGGTCGGCGATTCGGTTCCGATGCCGACGCGGCCGTCGGCGTTGACGAGGAGGCCTGTGGGCGAGATCTGGGTGATGAAGTAGAGGTCGGTGTTGGTGCCGCTGTTGGCCTGGCCGGGCGGGTAGGGGTTCGAGTTGGTCGTCATCGGCGTGAAGCTGTTCGGTGAGGTGAGGGCGAAGGTGTAGGTGCTGCCGACGGTGAGCGAGGTGCTGGCGGGGATCGTGGCGGTGACGGACTGGGCGATTGCGCTGCCGGGGCCGCTGATGGCGATCGGGGATGTGAGCGCGGCGCCGCCGGTGCCCTGGCCGCTGAAGATCTGCAGCGTGCCGGTCCACGGCCCGGGCGCGACGGTGCGGAAGGTGACGGACCGGAGCTCGCCGTTGTGTTCGGCGACGAACGACTGCCAGCTGGGGTTGCTGCCGCGGGCTTCGGTGGCGATGAGGTTCGAGGCGTCGTTTACGAGACCGCCGGAGGCGCGGAAGCCGCCGCGCACATCGAGCGGGAAGGCGGGGGTCGAGGTCTGGATGCCGACGTTGCCCTGGATGTCGACGAAGATGCCCCGGGTGTTGATGGAGTACGGCGCGGCGGAGAGGAACTGGCGTGGGGCGAGGGTTGTGAAGTCGCTGCCGCCGGCGCGGCGGGCGTCCATCTCGAGCCAGCGTCGAGACGCGGATACGTACGGCTCGACGCCGAAGTCGAGGGGCACGCTGAAGGTGCCGGCGAGGAGATCGACGTTGAGCATGGTGATCTCGGGGCCGAGTTGGGTGCCGTTGACGTCGTTGTCGTAGAGACGGAAGCGCAGGTCAACCGGGCCGGCCGCGGGGAAGCCATCGGTTTGCACCAGGCCCTGATACACGATCGCGGTGCCCTGTGCGTGGACGAGTGGTGAGGTGAAGGCGAGTGAGAGAATGGCGGCGAGGATGGCGATGCGCATGTGAGGTTCCTGAACGCTGGATGGGCGTCAACGATGACAACGCGGATTGGTGGCTTTGCTGCCGGCGATCCGGAGAAATGTTGGGTTATGGGCGGGTGAGGACGCGGAGGCCGGTCTTGGTGTCGAGGCTGAGGGACTTCGCGGTCTGGTGGAGGATGGTGACCTCCCACGCGGGGCCGGGGACGGTCTCGGCGGGCGTGCCCTCGGGGGAGCCGGCGGGGGCGGGCTTCTTCTGATCGTCGCACTGGAAGCTGATGACGTTCGCGGTGCGTTTCCAGGTGCCACGGAGCTTGAGGCGGGTGGTGTCGCCGGTTTCCTGGACGAAGCGGCCGTCGGCGAGGAGGAGGAGGACGAAGGAGTCGGAGGGGTGGGCCGTGATCCACGGGCCGACGAGGGGGTCGCGGGCGGGCGCGGCGGGTTGGTCGGTGGGGGTGGCCGTGGGGGTGGACTGAGTGCCGTCGGCGGGAGGAGCGGAGGCGACCGAGGTTGTGGGAGTTTCGATAGGGGCGTCGCCGCCGAGGTCGAGGAAGGGGATCGCGCTGTCGAGCTTGCCGATGGTCTTGCGGAGCGCGGCGAGGTGGGCGTCGAGGTGGGTGAGCGACTTCTCGATGGAGGCGAGGAGCGCGAGGCGTTCCTGGACGGAGCCGAGGGACTGGTTGGTGGCGTCGATGCGGCCGAGGCCGGATTCGACGTCCTTGAGCTTGACGTTGGTGGCGTCGAGCCCGCCGCCGACGCCGGTGAGTCGCTGGTTGATCTGCTCGAGTTGGGCGTTGGTGGCGTTGAGCCCGGCGTCGACGGTGACGAGCTTGGCGTTGACGCCCTTGATCTCGTCGCGAATCTCTTGGACGATGCAGCCGGGGAGAAGGGCGATGAGGGGGACGAGGAACAGCGTGGGCAGGGTCTTCGTGTTCATGACGGAAAGTGTATCTGTGGACGCGTCGGTGAACCGGGGCTGGGCGGGGGTGCACCAGGGAAGGGGGAAACCCGCGGCGGGCGTGTCGGTACACTCGGATGGTGATCCTGCTCATGCTGCTGCCGCTGCCGGTATTCCTCCTTTTGTGGGGGGCGACGCTGTTTGCACGCGCGGCAGTGACCGCCGTGACGACGTCGGCGGTTGCGGGTGGGTGGTTGAAGTCGCGGCGCTTCACGTTGGTTCCGCACACGCGGGTTCAGCAGTGGTGTGGGTTGCTGGGTGGACCGCTGGTGATGGCGGCGGGGGTTGGGGTCTTTGTCGGCGGGATGTACTGGGCCGATCGAGGGCGCGAGGTCGAGGCGTTCTTCCAGCGTGTGACCGTGTGGACGATTGCCGCGGGGTTGGTGGTGCTGCTGGGGATTGCGGTGTCGATCGTCGGGTTGCGGCTGGATCCGGCGAAGGGGAGGAGGCGGTGCCCGGGGTGCTGGTACGACTTCGCGGCGATGGCGGTGGGGAGCGCGTGCCCGGAGTGCGGGCGGGTGGCGAAGAGCGAGGGGGAGCTTGGGCGCACGAGGCGGTCCGGGCGGGTCGCGTTGATCGGGGTGGGAATCGTCGCGTTGTCGTACGTGGTATTGGTGACGGGGAAGATGCTCTCTTTCGGGTGGAAGGCCGCGGTGCCGACGACGGTCTTGATCGCGGGGATGGAGTGGTTGCCGGACACGCTGATCAAGCCGACGCTCGGCGCGATGGATGGGTCGCTGGCGTCCAGGATTGAGCGATTTGAGCTTTGGGGGTGGCAGGCGGAGTGGTACACGCAGCGGCAGGTGGAACTGGTGGCGAAGACCACCTCGGTGGAGGAGGCCGTCGATCGCATCCGCATGATCGCCGGCACGGCGGCGGGTGTCTCACGCTTTCCGACGCATCTCATTCCTGAGGCGATGAAGCTCGTCGAGGGGCCTGAGCCCGCGGCACGCACCGGGGCCGAGTTTCTGAGCTTCGCGGCGGAATCGCCCGGCCCCGAGACGATGGACGCGGTTGATCGGCTCGCGCCCCAGATTATCGCGGCGATCGAGCGAGGGGGCACGTACGCCAGCACGCTCGCGCGGCTCATTCACTATCGAGCGTTCCGTCCGATGAGTGATGATCGGTGGCTCGATGGAGTCGTGAGGCTGATCGGGGTGGTGAAGGATCCGGCGGCGGAGCGGACTCTGCGGTTGTCGGTGGGGGCGATGTCGGGGGCGAGGCCGCGGGCGAAGGAGGTCATGGAGGCGTGGGCTGACTCGAGCGATGCGGCCGATCGACTGGGGGCTGCGCTGGCGATTGGGGCGGCGAGCTTTGGCTGGAATGTCGTTCCTCCGCCTGGGCAGGTCGAGCAACTGGTCCGGCTCGCGCGTGACGGTGATGACGCGGTCGCGATGGCGGCGCTGATCACTATGTGGCGGCAGGCGTACGCCTCACCGGAGATGCGAGAGGCGATGGGGGGAGTGGTGGTCTACACGTTGCAGTATCGCGAGACGGGGCGGCAGACGGCGCTAGAGGCTGTGGAGATGCTGGCGGCGTCGGAGCCTGCGGTCGCGGTGTGGCTGCTGCGCGACGAGGGCGGATTCGGCCCCCCGCAGCTCGCGCCGGCGGTGGCGGCACTGCGAAGCGCGAGGCAGCAGCCTGAGTGGCCCGAGCAGTTGCGGGTGGCGCTGGAGTCGCCGGGGTTGCTGGTGGCCCATCGTGAAGCGATACTGCGTGAGTTGCAGCGGATCGAGGAGGCTGCGCCGCAGGGCGCGAAGTGATCAGGCTGTGATCGCGGCGGGCCAGAGCAGCGCGAAGGCGGTCGCGTTGACGGTGGCGTAGACCACCGCATCGAAGACCGAGCCGGGGAGGCGGGACCAGGGCATCCCCTTCCAGATGCAGTCGCACACCGAGCTACCGCCGTAGGCGAGCATCGCGACGGTGCCGACGAAGCGGGCGACCTGCATGCCACCCGCGCCGGCGGGGAGGGAGTGGGCGGCGAGGTAGGCGATGACGAACGAGAGGACGGCGATGTTCGCGGCCCAGAGCCCGAGGGACTTGCCCATGTTGACCGGGCCGGGCATGACGGTGATGGTGCCCCAGGGGCCCTTCTTGTAGCGGTCGAGGGCGGTGGGGTCGGACTTCACGGTGGCGGGGTCGCACCATGGGTACATGTGGACCCCGGGGGTGAGGTTGGCGGAGGAGATGAGGGAGAGGAACTCGGGCTCCTTGGGGCCGATGGGGAGGTAGTCCTTCTTGTGGATGGGGAGGGCCATCCAGATGATGGAGCTGGCGAAGAAGACGCCGACGGTGGTGACGAGGATGGGCAACCAGAGCGACAGGAGGGTGACCATGGTGGGCCTTTCCGCCGCACTCCCGCACGGCCGGGGGGCAGCATACCAGAGGGGGCGGCGGCGTTCGCGGCGTCGGGGTGGGTGGCCGGGAGCGGAGATTTCGGAATCCGGGGCGGGGTTCGGGGTGCTAATCTGTTGCTGTCCGGCTCACCCACACCCTGCCACGGAGGGCAGCATGTCGGTCATGTCACCAGCGGATTCATCCAAGACCATGTCGAACACAAAGATCGCCGCGCCCCGCGCGACCGCCGAGACGATGGCGGCGAAGCAGCGGGACATTTCCGTTTCCGAGTTCTTCGCCAAGAACCGCCACCTGCTGGGGTTCGACAACCCGCGGAAGGCGTTGCTGACGACGGTGAAGGAGGCGGTGGACAACAGTCTGGACGCCTGCGAAGAGGCGGGGATACTGCCGGACATCACGGTGATCATCGAGGATCTGCAGCCGGATCGGCCGGCGGCGTCGAAGTCGTCGCGGTACCGGATCACGGTGATCGACAACGGCCCGGGGATCGTGCGGAAGCAGGTTGAGAACATTTTCGGGCGGCTGCTGTACGGGAGCAAGTTCCATCGGCTCAAGATGAGCCGCGGACAGCAGGGCATTGGTATTTCGGCGGCGGGCATGTACGGGTTGATCACGACGGGCAAGCCGATGTCGATCCAGACGCGGCCGAACGCGCACAAGCCGGCTCACCACATCGAGCTGGCGATGAACACGAAGACGAACCGCGCGGAGGTGACGGTCGACGAGGAGACGGACGACTTCCCGATCGCGAAGCTGCGTGAACTGACGGCCGGTACTCGGGAGCTCTCGAAGCAGGGCCAGTTCCTGAGCCAGAAGGACTACCCCACGGGGACGAGCGTCTCGCTGGAGTTGGAGGGGCGTTACCAGCGTGGGCGAGGGTCGGTGGATGAGTTCCTGGAGCTGACCGCGATCGCGAACCCGCACGCGCGGATCACGTTTGTTCCGCCGTCGCGCGAGAGCGGGGCGGAAGACGAGGACGTGCCGCTGCTGAAGGGGAAGAAGGGCGAGCCCGCGCCGGCAGCGGAGCCCGTGGAGGCGATTGCGGGTCCGGTGGTGACGACGGAGACGAGCGGGGTGATGGTGTTCCCGCGCGGCGTGGTGGAGCTGCCCCCGGAGACGAAGGAGATACAGCCGCATCCGAAGGGGATCGAGCTGGGGATTCTGCTGCAGATGCTGAAGGAAGCGGAGGCCGAGAAGCCGGGCTACACGCTGTACAACTTCCTGCAGGACAAGTTCTCGCGGGTGTCGCCGCAGAGCGCGGGAAAGTTCTGCGAGTCGGTCAAGCTGTCGAGTCGCGCGAAGGTGGCGGACATCGAGCACGACACGGCGGAGAAGCTGTTTCGGGAGTTGCAGAACTCGGATCTGCCGCCACCGCCGACGGACTGTCTGGCACCGATCGGGGTGAGGCAGTTGCTGGCGGGGTTGCTCAAGGGGGTGCGGGCTGAGTTCTACGCGGCGAGCACGCGCGAGCCCGAGGTGTACCGCGGTCGGCCGTTCCAGATTGAGGCGGCGATCGCGTTTGGCGGGGACTTGCCGACTGAGGACACGGGGCGGGTGGTTCGGTTTGCGAACCGGGTGCCGCTGTTGTTCCAGCAGTCGGGGTGCAGCAGCTTTAAGGCTGTGGCGGAGACGAACTGGCGGAACTACGACCTACAGCAGCCCCGGGGGGCGGCGCCGGTGGGGCCGCTGGTGATCATGATCCACATGGCGAGCGTGTGGGTGCCGTTTACGAGCGAGAGCAAAGAAGCGATCGCGGACTACGACGAGATCCGCAAGGAGATGAAGCTCGCGCTGATGGAGTGCGGGCGGAAGCTGGGGACGTACCTCAAGAAGCGTGCGAAGATGCGTCGCGAGAGCGAGCGTCGCGACGTGTTCCAGAAGTACATCGGCGAGATCGCGAAGGCGTGCAGCGCGATCACGGGCGAGGACGGTAAGCGGATCTACGACGCGCTGCTGGAGCAGGCGAAGCGGAGGACCGCGATCGCGGACCTGGAGCTCGACGAGGACGGCAAGCGGATCAAGCAGGAGGATCCGGCGGAGCAAGAAGGCGTGATCATCGTGGAGGCCGCGGCACCGGTGGTGGCGGCTCCGAAGTCGGCGGTGGGGGCCTCGCCTTTTGCGTTGAGCAAGGCGGAGGCGGCGGCGCTCAAGGTCGCGTCGATGGCGAATGATGGGGACGATGAGCCGTCGTTGATCGACACGAAGCCGACGAAGCGGGCGGCTGTGAAGGAGCCGAAGAGGGCGAAGGCTCCGGCGAAGGCGGAGTCGAAGGCCAAGCCGGAGTCGAAGCCCGAGGCCAAGTCGAAGGGCGAGTCTTCGAAGGAAGCTCCCGCGGCACCGAAGGGCAAGCCACGGATGCGGCTGGTGGACGGTAAGATGGTTCCTGTGGATGAGAAGGGCTTGTTCAGTTGAGCGGAGGTTGAGATACGCGGCGGAGGGGGTTTGGTTGAGTGCGAAACGAAACAGGCCGCGAGCAAGGTGCTCGCGGCCTGTTGTGTTGTTGGGAAGTGGGAGTTACTTGGCGTTGGAGATCTGCATGCCGTAGAAGGAGCGGTATACGAAGAACATGGAGGTGAGGAGGAAGCCGACGGTGAGGGCCATGGTGAGACCGGTGTGGCCTTCGGGCTTCATGCTGACGGCGAGCTCGACGGCGAGGAGGCCGAAGAGGGTGGTGAACTTGATGACGGGGTTCATGGCGACGGAGCTGGTGTCCTTGAAGGGGTCACCGACGGTATCGCCGACGACACAGGCGTCGTGGAGCGGGGTGCCCTTGGCGCGGAGCTCGGTCTCGACGATCTTCTTGGCGTTGTCCCAGGCACCGCCGGCGTTGGCCATGAAGATGGCCTGATAGAGGCCGAAGAGGGCGATGGAGATGAGGTATCCGATGAAGAAGAAAGACTCGTAGAAGGCGAACGAGAGGGTTGCGAAGAAGACGCCGAGGAAGATGTTGAACATGCCCTTCTGCGCGTACTGGGTGCAGATGGTCACGACCTTCTGGCTGTCTTCGACGCTGGCCTTGGTGGAGCCTTCGAGCTTGATGTTGGCCTTGATGAACTCGACGGCGCGGTAGGCGCCGGTGGAGACGGCCTGGGTGGAGGAGCCGGTGAACCAGTAGATGACGGCGCCGCCGGTGATGAGGCCCAGGAGGAAGGGGGGGGTGAAGGATGGAGAGGTTGGCGACGAGCTTGGGGTCGAGGCCGTGGGTGAGGGCGACGACGATCGAGAAGATCATCGTGGTCGCACCGACGACCGCCGTGCCGATGAGCACGGGCTTGGCGGTGGCCTTGAAGGTGTTGCCGGCGCCGTCGTTCTCTTCGAGGCACTCCTTGGCCTTCTCGAAGTTGGCGTCGAAGCCGTAGTCCTTCTTGAGTTCCTGCTTGATGTTGGGGAGGGTCTCGATGGTCGAGAGTTCGTAGACGGACTGGGCGTTGTCGGTGACGGGGCCGTAGCTGTCCACGGCGATCGTGACCGGGCCCATCCCGAGGAAGCCGAAGGCGACGAGGCCGAAGGCGAAGACCGCCGGGGCCATCATGAGAGGAGCGTTGGTGAGTTCAAGGACGGGGAACTGGAGGCTCACGGCGTACGCGGCGCCCATGAGGGCGACGATGGCCATGCCGAGCCAGTAGGCCGAGAAGTTGCCGGCCACGAAACCGGCGAGGATGTTGAGGGACGCGCCGCCCTGCTCGGAGGCCTTGACGACCTCGCGGACGTGGCGGGAGTGCGTGGAGGTGAAGACCTTCACGAGCTCGGGGATGATCGCGCCCGCGGCGGTGCCGCAGGTGATGATGAGCGAGAGGAGCCACCACCACTTGTCGCTGCCGGCGATGGTCGGGATCAGCAGCCAGGAGGCGACGAAGGTGAGGACAACGGAGACGACCGAGGTGAGGACGACGAGCGAGGTCAGGGGGTGCTCGTAGTTCATCTTGTCGGCGTTGCCGTACTTGGCCTTCGCGACGAGTTCGTTGAGGAAGTAGGAGCCGGCGCTGGCGATGACCATGATGATGCGCATCGCGAAGAGCCACACGAGGAGCTGGACCTGGACGGTCTGGAACTCGGGGCCAGCGGTCTGCTCGTTGATGGCGAGGAGGATGAAGGAGATGAGGGCGACGCCGGTGACGCCGTAGGTCTCGAAGCCGTC